>JBARAE010000050.1:0-1936 GCA_049791715.1 Micromonospora sp. | reverse complement strand
GGCGTGCACCCCTCGGCCGCGTAGCGGTCCGCCGCACGCGGCCGGTTCCGTCGTCCTTCGTCCCGTCGGGACAGGCCGTCCCGTCGGGACCTCCGGAATCGGACCGAGGGGTTCCCCATGCTCGCCTTCGCACCACTGCACGCCGCGGCGTCCGCCGCCGCCACCGTCGTCACCTGGCTCGCCGGCACGCTCGAACCGCTGACCGGCGGGGCCGCCACGGCGGCCGCCATCGTCCTGTTCACCATCGGCGTCCGCCTGCTGATCTCACCGCTCACCCTGGCGCAGGTCCGCGGGGAGCGGCGCCGCGCCGCACTCGCGCCCGAGGTTCATGAGCTCCAGCGCCGGTACGCCGACGATCCAGGCCGCCTGCAGAGCGAGCTGTTCGGGCTCTACCGGCGGGCCGGCGCCAACCCGGTTGCCGGCTGCCTGCCGGCGCTGCTGCAGGCGCCGTTCTTCCTCGTCATGTACCGGCTGTTCGCCACCGGTGACGGTGCTCCCGCGCTGCTCGGCGAGCGGCTGGCCGGGGTGCCGCTGGGCTGGCATCTCGGCGACGGGCTCTCCGGTCCGGTCGCGGCGGTCTTCGGGGGGCTGCTCGCGGCGCTGCTGGTGCTGGCCTGGTACTCGTCGCGCCGGGCCCGCCGGGCGGCGGCGGCCACCGGCACCCTGGCCGGTACGCCGACCGAGGGGCCGGGGGCGGCCACCCTGGGTCGGCTGGTGCCACTGCTGCCGTACACCACGGTGTTGGTCGCCCTGGTGGTGCCGCTGGCGGCCGTGCTCTACCTGGTCACCACGACCGCATGGACGGCCCTGGAGCAGGTGGTACTGCGCCGGCCGCAGCCGGCGGCCATCGACGCCCGTTGACAACGTCCGGACCGAGGCGTAGAAAATCCGCTCAGAGAGCGCTCTCTCGCCCCCGTCCCCCAGAGAGGCACCCCCGATGAGCTCTGACCCGGCGGCGTCCGCCGCCCCGTCCACCACGCCCCGATCCCGACGTCGGCTCTCCCTGGCGGCGGCCGTCCTCGCCGCCACCACCGCGCTGGCCGGCGTGACCATGACCGCCCACGCCGCCGTCCCGCCGCCCGCCTCCGGCTGGAGTCTCGTCTGGAGCGACGACTTCACCGGCGCGGCCGGTACGCTCCCGTCCTCGTCGAACTGGATCATCGACACCGGCACCAGCTACCCGGGCGGCCCGGCCCGGTGGGGCACCGGAGAGGTCGAGACGTACACCGCGAACACCGCCAATCTCAGCCAGGACGGTGCCGGCAACCTGCAGATCACGCCGCTCAAGGATCGGGCCGGCCGGTGGACCTCGGCCCGGATCGAGACGGTCCGCGCCGACTTCAAGCCGCCGGCCGGGGGCGTGCTCGCCCTCGAGGGGCGGATCCAGATGCCGAACGTCACCGGCGCCCAGGCCGACGGCTACTGGCCGGCCTTCTGGGCGCTCGGCTCGCCGTACCGGGGCAACTACCAGAACTGGCCGAGCATCGGCGAGTTCGACGTGATGGAGAACGTCAACGGGCTCAACCAGGTCTGGGGCACCCTGCACTGCGGCGTCAACCCGGGCGGGCCATGCAACGAGACCAACGGCCTGGGCAACACGCAGGTCTGCCCCGGCAGCTCCTGCCAGTCGGCGTTCCACACCTATCGCTTCGAGTGGGACGCCTCGGTCAGCCCGCAGGTGCTGCGCTGGTACGTCGACGGGCAGCTCTTCCACACGGTGAGCCAGACCCAGGTCGGCGACCCGTACTGGTCGGAGATGACCGACCATGCCGGCTACTTCCTGCTGCTCAACGTGGCCATCGGCGGCTCCTTCCCGAACGGCGTCGCGGGCCACACCACGCCGACCCGCTCGACCGTCTCCGGCAAGCCGATGGTCGTGGACTACCTGGCGGTCTACACCAAGTGAGTCGATCCGGCCGCATCCGGGGAATCGGCC
>JBARAE010000049.1:0-9782 GCA_049791715.1 Micromonospora sp. | reverse complement strand
GCCCAGATCGACGATCTGCCGTTTCCGGTCGTCCGAGAGGACCTCGTACGCGGCGTTGATGTCCTTGAACTTCTCCTGTGCCTCCGGGTCCGGATTCACGTCCGGGTGGAACTGCCGCGCCAGCTTGCGGTAGGCGCGCTTGATCTCGTCGTCGGAGGCCTCCCGGCTCACACCGAGAATGCCGTAGTAGTCCCTGGCCACTGCGTTCCGTGTCCTCATGTTCGTCTCGCGTTGCGCCGGTCGGCGGCCGCAGCCGGCCGTCGGCCTGACTGGTCAGTTCTGGGCCAGCAACTCGCCCACGTAGCGTGCCACGGCCCTCACCGTGGCGATGGTGCCGGGGTAGTCCATCCGGGTCGGCCCGAGGACGCCGAGACCGCCGACCATCGTCGAGCCCGGCCCGTACCCGGTGGTGACCACGGAGGCGGCCCGCAGGTTGTCGATCTCGTTCTCGTCGCCGATCAACACCCGTGGGGTGGTGCTCGGCTCGGTCTCACCGATCAGCTTGAGCAGCACCACCTGCTCCTCGAGGGCCTCGAGGATGGGCCGCAGCGAACCCTGGAAGTCCAGCAGGCCGCCCCGGGTCAGGTTGGCGGTGCCGGCCAACGCGATGCGCTCCTCGTGCCGCTCGACCAGCGTCTCCAGCAGGACGGTGGAGAGGGTGGTCATCGCCGGGCGCAGCTGCGGGGCCGACTCGTCGACCAGGGCCTGCACCAGCGGCGGGGTGTCGGACAGCCGGCTGCCGACCAGCTTCTCGTTGACCAGCCGCCGCAGGTCGGTGACGTCGTCCACGGGGATCGGCCCGGGCAGCTCCACCAGCCGCTGCTCCACCCGCCCGGTGTCGGCGATCATGACCAGCATCAGCCGGGTGGTGGAGATCGGGACCAGTTCCAGATGGCGGACCCGGGAGCGGGCCAGGCTCGGGTACTGCACGACGGCGACCTGCCGGGTGAGCTGGGCCAGCAGCCGCACCGTGCGGTGCACCACGTCGTCGAGGTCGACCGCACCGACCAGGAAGCGCTCGATCGCCCGGCGCTCGGCCGGGCTGAGCGGCTTGACCCGGGAGAGCCGGTCGACGAAGAGCCGGTAGCCCCGGTCGGTGGGCACCCGGCCGGCGCTGGTGTGCGGCTGCCGGATGTAGCCCTCCTCCTCCAGCACCGCCATGTCGTTGCGCACGGTCGCCGGCGAGACGCCCAACTGGTGCCGCTCGACCAGGGCCTTGCTCCCGACCGGCTCCTGCGTGGCGACGTAGTCCTCGACGATCGCGCGCAGCACCGCGAGCTTGCGGTCGTCGAGACCCATCTCCCACCTCCTGACGCACCTGGGCCCGCCGGCGCGCGGCACCGGCCGGGCGTCTGGCACTCGACTGTAGCGAGTGCCAGTCTACGTCGGCACGGCCACCGACGCGATGATCAAGACACACCCGAACTGCGGCAGGATGGCCCGATCGTCCGGTCAACCCGACCAGTCTCGCTCTGTCCCGCCCTTGCCGGCAGCCCCTACCGTGACGTCCATGACTGAACCACCTCGCCCGCCCGGAGCGGGTGACCCCGGCGCCCAGCCGGAGCCGACCCCGCCCTCGGCACCCTTCGGCTCGTCAGCGGACGAGCCTCCCACCGCACCACTGTCCGGGGCGCCCGGAGGGGACAGCTATCCCCCGCCCGGTGGCTACCCGCCGCCCGCCGGCGCGCAGCCGCCCTCGGGCGGCTACCCACCGCCCGGTGGCTACCCCCCACCCGGCGTCGGCTACCCGACCGGCGGCGCCTACGGCCCGCCGAGCGGCGGCTGGGCCAACAACGAGGACAAGACCTGGGCGCTGATCGCGCACTTCGGCGGCGCCGCGGCGATGTTCGTCAGCGGGGGGGTACTGGGCTGGTTGCCGCCGCTGGTCGCCATGCTGGCCCGGGGCAACCAGTCGCCGACGGTGCGCCAGCACGCGGTCGCGGCGCTCAACTTTCAGCTGATCTGGTCGATCGTCGGCCTGGTCGGTTGGATCCTGGCGTGCGCCGTGATCGGATTCCTCGGGGTGGGGGCCGCCGTGATCCTCGGCGTCGTCTTCGGCATCCTCGCCGGTGTTAAGGCCAACGAGGGGCAGCTCTACCGCTACCCGATGTCCGCCAGCTTCATCAAGTGACACCGGCCCGGCCGGCCTCCGGGTCGGCCGGGTCCACCGGCGGTCACGGCAGCAGGTCGCGCACCACCGCGTCGGCGAGCAGCCGACCCCGCAGCGTGAGCACCGCCCGGCCGGCCGCGTACGCCGAGGCGGAGAGCAGGCCGTCGGCCAGGGCCCGCTCGGCATTCGCCCGCCCGGCCCGGTCCAGCACCTCCAGCGGCAGCCCGGAGGCGAGCCGCAGCCGCAGCATCACGTCCTCCATGTGCGCCTCGTCGGCCGTCAGCACCTCCCGCGCCAGGCCCGGGGACTCCCCCGCGGCCAGCCGCTTTGCGTACGTCGTCGGGTGCTTGACGTTCCACCAGCGCACCCCGCCGACGTGGCTGTGCGCGCCGGGGCCGAGGCCCCACCAGTCGGCGCCGGTCCAGTAGAGCAGGTTGTGCCGGCACCGGGCCGCCTCGGAACGCGCCCAGTTGGAGACCTCGTACCAGGAGAATCCGGCCGCGGTGAGGGCGGCCTCCGCGGCCAGGTAGCGGTCCGCCGCGACGTCGTCGCTCGGGTACGGCAGCTCCCCGCGGCGCATCCGCGCGGCCAGCCGGGTGCCGTCCTCAACGATCAGGGCGTACGCGCTGACGTGGTCCACTCCAGCGGCCACCACCTGGTCGAGTGAGGCGGCGAAGTCCTCGGCGCTCTCCCCCGGGGTGCCGTAGATCAGGTCCAGGTTGACGTGCTCGAACCCGGCGTCACGCGCCTCCAGGGCGGCGGCGGTCGCCCGGCCCGCGCTGTGCTTCCGGTCGAGGATCGCCAGCACCCCCGGCGCGGCGGACTGCATGCCCAGCGAGATCCGGGTGTACCCGGCCGCTCGCAGGACCCGGAGCGACTCCGGCGTCACCGACTCCGGGTTGGCCTCGGTGGTCACCTCGGCGTCGGCGGCCAGACCCCAGATGCGGTCGATGCCGTCGAGGATCCGGGCCAGGTCGTCCGCGGGAAGCAGGGTCGGTGTGCCGCCCCCGACGAAGACGGTGTCCACCCGCGGCGGCGGGGTGTCGCCCAGCACCCGGCCGGCCAGGGCCAGCTCGGCCAGCACGCTGTCGGCGTACGACTCGCGGTCCGCCCCGCCGCCCAGCTCGGCCGCCGTGTACGTGTTGAAGTCGCAGTAGCCGCAGCGGCTCGCGCAGAACGGGACGTGCACGTACACGCCGAAGCCGCCCGCGCCGACCGCGTGGGTGGCGGTGGCGGGCAGCGATCCGTCGACCGGGACGGATTCACCTTCTGGAAGAGCGCCGGGCATGGCCACTAGTGTGCCCGGCATGACCTCTCCGGACGCTCTCGTGCGGGTCCACACGGCCCGTGGGGTGACCACCCTCACCCTGGACAGCCCGCACAACCGCAACGCGCTCTCCACCCCGCTGATGACCGAGCTGCTGGCCGGGCTGGCCGCCGCCGTCGCCGACGACGCGGTCCGGGCGATCGTGCTGGACCACACCGGCCCGGTCTTCTGCTCCGGCGCGGACCTGAAGGAGACCGCCGCCGCGTACGCCACCGGCACGGTGCCGGCCGGGATGCTGGGCGACGTGCTGGTCGCCGTACGGGAGTGCCCGAAGCCGGTGCTGGCGAAGGTGGCCGGGCCGGCGCGGGCGGGCGGGCTGGGCCTGATCGCCGCGGCCGACCTGGCGGTCTGCGCGGAGGAGGCGACCTTCGCCTTCACCGAGGTCCGGATCGGGGTGATCCCGGCGGTGATCTCGGCGACCGTGCTGCCCCGGCTGCTGCCGCGAGCCGCCGCCGAGCTGTACCTGACCGGGGACACCTTCGACGGCCGGCGGGCCGCCGAGATCGGACTGGTCACCGCCGCGGTGCCGGCGAACGACCTGGACGCGGCCGTCGAACGGTACTGCTCCTCGCTGGTCCGGGGGGCGCCGAAGGCCCTCGCCGGCGCGAAGGAGCTGCTGGGCCGGCCGGCCGGCACCGACCTGCGGGCCGAGATCGCCGAGTTGGCCGCCCTGTCCACCGGGTACTTCCTTTCGGGTGAGGGGCGGGAGGGAGTGCTCGCCTTCCGCGAGAAGCGATTGGCACGATGGGTGGCCGCTCTGGACGGTGGTCCGGCAGGAGGCGCGAGCTAGGAGCCGACCGCGCGTGCTGACCGTGGCCGGGCGGTGACGGAGCGGGAGGCAACCGGTCGGACGACCCGGACCGCGCTTCGCGGGACGTACGCTTGTCGGACTGTCGAACAGGAGGTGCGGGTGCGAACTCGGGCAATCGTGGCAGCCGGTGTGGTGGTGGCCGTCGTCGCCGTTCTCGGGGTCTGGCTCGTCGTTCGGCAGTTCGGCCACCAGATCCGCCTCCCGACGGCCAGCCGCACCTGCACCGTTCAGGCCGACGGGCGGGTGGTGCTCGGCGCCGACCAGATGGCGAACGCGGCCACCATCGCGGCGATCGGCGTGCAGCGGCAGATGCCTGAGCGGGCGGTGGTGGTCGCGCTGGCGACCGCGTACCAGGAGTCGCACCTGCGCAACATCGCGCACGGCGACCGGGACTCGCTGGGGTTGTTCCAGCAGCGCCCGAGCCAGGGCTGGGGCACCGCGGAGGACATCCGGGACCCGCGCTACGCGGCGAACAGGTTCTACGCCGCGCTGAAGAAGGTCAAGGGCTGGGAGAAGATGCGGGTCACCGAGGCCGCCCAGCGGGTGCAGCGGTCGGCCTACCCCGAGGCGTACGAGAAGTGGGCCGACGAGTCCCAGGTCCTCACCCGCGCGCTGCTCGGCCACGCGACCGGCGCGGTGGCCTGCACCGTCGGGCCGACGCCGACCATGCGGGGCCCAGCCGCGGCGGCCGCCCTCATCGAAGGACTGAGTCTGGACTGGGGGCTGCCCGGCCTCGCCTCACCCACGGACCTGGCCGGGCTGAGCGTGCCGGCGAGCGACGCCCGCAACGGCTGGCGGTACGCGCACTGGCTCGTGTCGCACGCCGACGACCACGGCGTCAAGCGGGTCCGCTTCGGCGATCTGGAGTGGACGGCCAAGCAGGGCACCTGGACCAAGGTGACCGACGGCCGGCCCGCGCCGACCCAGGTGCTCGCCGAGGTCTTCGCCGACACGTAGGCCGCCGGTCGGTCGACCGGCCGGTTCAGGGGCGGGTGCCGCTGAGCCGGCGTCGCACCTTCTCCCGGATCGCTTCCGGCAGGTCGGGAACGTCGAGCAGCCGGGGCAGGAGCTCCGGTTCCACGGTGGTCGCCCGGAACACCTCGCCGATGGTCACCCCGTGCGCGGGCCGGTCCACCACCTCGACCGGGTCGCCGGGGCCCACCTCGCCCTCCCGGAGCACCCGCAGGTACGCCCCGGGCGCCGCCCGCACGGTGAACCGCTTGATGAGGTCGGGCATCCCCCAGAAGCCGGCGAAGGTCGCGCAAGGGGTGCGCGGCTTGGTCACCTGGAGCAGCGCGTCGCCGACCGCCCACTGCTCGCCGATGACCGCCCCGGTGACGTCCACGGCGTAGGTGGTGAGGTTCTCGCCGAAGCCGCCCGGCCGCACCGCCCGGCCCAGCTCGGCCGCCCACCAGCCGGCGTCCTCCTCGGCGTACGCGTACACCGCCTGGTCGGGGCCGCCGTGGTGGGCCCGCTCGCCGATGAAGTCGCCGGCCACCCCGTCGAAGCACAGCAGCACGGGCCCGTCGACCGGACGCTTGTCGATGCCGGTGCGGCCGCTCGGGTCGCCCGCCCACTCCGCCTCGGTCACCACGGCGAGGTTCACCGCCGCCAGCCTGCCCGTCATGGCGGTGAGCCTAGCCGCACCCCGGGGACCCGGGGCATCGGGTGATCAACCCTTGACGGCACCCGCCACCAGGCCGGAAACCATCCGCCGCTGCACCAGCAGGAAGAACACGATCACCGGCAGGGTGAACAGCGTCGAGGCGGCCATCACGGAACCCCAGGCGGTGTCGTCACGGCCGAAGAAGAAGGTCATCGCGACCGGCAGGGTGTACCGGTCCTGATCGTTGACGAAGGTCAGCGCGAAGATCAGTTCGTTCCAGGCGGTGATGAAGGAGAAGATGCTGGTGGCGACCAGGCCCGGCGCGACCAGCGGGAAGAGGATCCGACGGAAGGTCTGCGCCCGGCTCGCGCCGTCGATGGCCGCCGCCTCCTCCAACTCCTTCGGCACCGCGGCGACGAAGCCGCGCAGCATCCACACCGCGAACGGCAGGGAGAAGCCCAGGTAGGTGAGGATCAGGCTGGGCAGCGTGTTGTAGAGCCCGAGCCGCTGGATCATCAGGAACAGCGGGATGACCAGCGCCTCCAGCGGGATCATCTGCACCACCAGCAGCAGGATCAGGAAGCTGGTGCGCAGCCGGAACCGGAACCGGGCCACCGCGGTGGCCGCAAGCAGCGCGACCAGGCCGCTGAGCAGTACGGTCGCCACCGCCACCAGCGCGCTGTTGAGGAAGAAGTCGACGAACGTCACGCCCGGGATGAGGTTGCCGGTGAGGATTTCCCGGTAGTGCTCCAGGGTCGGCTCCGCCGGCACCGGACGGGGCGTGGCCGAGAAGATCTCCCGGTTCGGCTTCAGAGAGGTGGCGATCATCCAGTAGACCGGGAAGGCCGCGAAGAGCGCCACCAGCAGGCCGGCCCCGTTCAGGGCGATCCGCTTCACGACTCGTCCTCCTGCCGCAGCACCATCCGGACGTACAGGCCGGTCACCACGAGCAGGATCAGCGTGAGGATGACCGCGATCGAGGCGCCGAGGCCGTACTTGGGCGGTGGCGAGAACGCCTCCGCGTACGAGTAGATCGAGAGCATGAACGTCGACCGGTCCTGGGTGCCGCCGGCGAGCACGAACTGCTGGGTGAAGACCTTGAAGTCCCAGATGGTGGAGAGCACCACCAGGATGCCGAAGACCGGTCGCAGGGTCGGGAAGGTGACCGACCAGAAGACCCGCCACGGGCCGGCGCCGTCCACCCGGGCCGCCTCCTGCAGCTCGCTGGGCACGCTCTTCAGCCCGGCCAGCACGCTGACCGCGATGAACGGGAACGAGTGCCAGACCACCACCAGGGTCAGGATGGTGAAGAAGAGCAGCGGGGAGTTGAACCAGCCGTACCCGGTCCAGTCGCTGCGGCCGAAGAGCGCGGTGGAGAGCCCGTCGGGAAGCTTGTTGAACAGCCAGGTGACCAGGCCACTGGTGTCGTCGAAGAGCCACTTCCAGACGATCGTCCCGGTCAGCGCCGGGGTGGCCCAGGCCAGCATCACGCAGCTGGCGACGAAGGTGGCCATCCGCTTGCCGAGCCGGTTGAGCAGCAGCCCGACCAGGGTGCCGAGGATCATCGTGAGCACCACGTTGGCGGCGGCGAAGAGGACGGTGTTGCGCAGCACCGTACGGAAGAAGGGGTCGCCCAGGATCTGGCTGTAGTTGGCCAGGCCGACCCACGGCCACTCGCGGTCGCCGCGCAGCTGCCGGACGTTGTTCAGCTTGTAGAACGACATCGCCACGACCTGGCCGAGGGGCCAGAGGAGCAGCACCCCGATGATCGCCAGGCAGGGCAGGAGCAGCAGGTACGGCAGGCGGTCCACGCGACGGCGCCGCCGCGCGGGGGTCTCCCGCGCGGCGGCCTCGCCGGTGCCTTGAATCAGTAAGCTCACTTGCTGTTCAAAATGCCTTCCATCTCGGTGGCCGCGTCGGCGGTGGCCTTCTCGACCGTCTTCTGGCCCTTCATGACCGAGCTGTTCATCGCCTGGGTCACCGTCTTGGTCCGGCTGACCTCGACCCACTTCGGGGTGACCGGGGTCAGCTTGCTGTTCTGCATGGCCGCGGCGAACGGCGCCATGAGCTTGTCGTAGCTGCCGTTGGCGAGCAGGTCCTGGTAGACCGGGAAGAAGTTCAGGCTGGTGGCGAACGTCTGGTCATTCTGCTTGTTCGCCAGCACCGTCAGGTAGTCCCAGGCCAGGTCCTGGCGCTTGCTGTCCTTCCAGAGAGCGAGGTCGGAGCCGCCGGCGAAGACCGGGGCCGGCTTGCCGTCCGGGCCGGGGATGGGGAAGGTGCCCCACACCTTCTCGATCTCCGGGTTGTCCTTCTTCATCGCGCCGCCCTGCCAGCTGCCGGCGAACGCCATCGCCGCCTTGCCGGTGGCGAACTGGGTACGCGCGTCGATCTCGTTCCAGCCGGCGGCGGCCGGCGGAGCCACCTTGTGCACGGTCACCAGATCGGTCCAGAACTTGACCGCCTTCTGCGCCTCCGGCGTGTTGTAGCCGGATTTCCAGGTGTCGCCGTCCTTGGTGGCGATCTCGGCGCCGGCGCCCCACAGGAAGGAGTAGAACGGCAGCTCCGAGTTGCCGGGCAGAGCGATGCCGTAGGTGCCGGGCTTCTTGGCCTGGACGGTCTTGGCGGCGGCGACCAGCTCGTCCCAGGTCGTCGGCGGCTTCAGGCCGGCCTCGGCGAACCAGTCGGTGCGGTAGTAGATGCCCCGCACGCCGGCGTACCACGGCACGCCGTACTGCTTGCCGTCGAGCTGGGCGTTCTTCACCAGCTCGGGGAGGATGTCCTTGCCCTCGGCCCAGCCGTTGAACTTGTCGCTCACGTCGGCCAGCGCCTCCTGCGCCGCCCAGCCCTGGACTTCCGTGTTGCCGAGCTCGGTCAGGTCCGGTCCCTCGCCACCAGCGAGCGCCGCCTGGAACTTCTTCGGCGCCTCCAGCCAGGGGATGTACTGGACGACCACATCGGTCTCGGGGTGCTTCTTCTTGAACTCGGTCTCGACGCCGTCGAGGAACGTCGTCTGCGCGTCGGTCCCCTCGCCCATCATCCAGACCGTCAGCTTGCTGTTGTCGGCGGCCTTGTCGTCGTCACCGGAGCCACCGCAACCGGCGAGCACCATCGCGGCCGAGGCCACGATGGCGGTGACCGGAGCCAGCCGCTTCCACCTGTTCACGCCACATCTCCCTCGCGCCGGTTGGCACTAACCTTCTGCGCCGCACCTTAGTAGGAAAAATTCCTTTACGACAGGGGGTAGCCGCGAAGGCGGGCGAGCCGACCGTATCGCAGCCGGCCTGGCGGCCGGCAGGGGTGCGGTCCGGGCGGCGCGGAAGCCCTGCGAACCGGGCAGACGCGAAGCGAGCGCCCGACCATCCGGTCGGGCGCCCGCTTGAGCAGACGGTCTGTCGGTCAGTACCGCGAGACGCTGCGGCGACGGCCGAAGCCGGCCACCAGGGCGACGCCGATGGCGGCGAACAGAACCTGCAGCAGCAGCTCGCGCCAGTCGATCCCGGCCGTGTTGGCGAAGCCCGACGCCCGCGCCACGACGGTGCCGAGCAGCGCGGCGCCCACGCCGATGAGCATGTGGAGCCAGATCGGCATGTTCTGGCGGCCCGGCACGACCAGGCGGCCCAGCGCGCCGACGATCAGACCGACGATGAGGGCGGTGATGATTCCGGTAGCGGTCATGGTCGTTCTCCTAAGCACAAGTGGGATGTATTTCGTTGTGGCGACCGGTATGTTCCCGACCCGCCAAAATTCCAAACCGACTTCGGTGACGGATTGCCCTCTAGGGCCCAGACCAGCAGTTTTGTCGCCCCGCGACGGCTGCGGACTCCCCCTTCGGCATCGGCGCCGGTCGAATCCGGCGGCGCCCCGGCCCCGCTCCGCCGGACGTGGCGGGCATGGCGGCGGGCCGGGGCGGAGCGCAGACGCGAGCGGG
>JBARAE010000048.1:0-8115 GCA_049791715.1 Micromonospora sp. | reverse complement strand
GCGATCTACAAGCGGGCCGAGGACGGCATCGTCCTGGTCGACCAGGACCGCTGCCGGGGCTGGCGGATGTGCGTGACCGGCTGCCCGTACAAGAAGGTGTACTTCAACCACCGCACCGGCAAGGCGGAGAAGTGCACGTTCTGCTTCCCGCGGATCGAGATCGGGCAGCCGACCATCTGCTCGGAGACCTGCGTCGGCCGGCTGCGCTACCTCGGCCTGATGCTCTACGACGCCGACAAGGTGGCGGAGGCCGCCGCGATCGAGAACGAGGACGATCTGTACGACGCGCAACGCTCGGTCTTCCTCGACCCGCACGACCCCGCGGTGATCGCCGCCGCCCGTGAGGCGGGCATCGCCGACGACTGGATCGACGCGGCCCAGCGCTCGCCGATCTGGGACCTGATCATGAAGTACGAGGTGGCGCTCCCGCTGCACCCGGAGTACCGGACCATGCCGATGGTCTGGTACATCCCGCCGCTGTCGCCCGTGGTGGACGTGCTCCGCGAGACCGGCCATGACGGTGAGGAGGCCGGCAACCTCTTCGGCGCCATCGACGCGCTGCGGATCCCCGTGGAGTACCTCGCCGAACTCTTCACCGCAGGGGACCCGGAGCCCGTGCGCGGCGTGCTGAACCGGCTCGCCGCCATGCGCTCCTACCAGCGCCGGATCAACCTCGGCGAGCAGCCGGACGAGTCGATCGCGTCGGCGGTCGGCATGACCGGTGAGGAGATGGACGAGATGTACCGGCTCCTGGCCATCGCCAAGTACGAGCGGCGTTACGTCATCCCGGCCGCGCACGCCGAGGACGCGCACCGGCTGGAGAAGATCGCCACCGAGTGCAGCCTCGACTATGAGGGCGGGCCCGGCATGGGCGGCGGTGGCCCGTACGGGCAGGGGCCGTTCGGGGAGTCCTCCGGCACGCCGGTGCCGGTGCAGGTGGAGACCTTCCACATGCTGCGGAACCGGCAGACGTCGGACAGTTTCACCGACGCCGGTGACGAACCCCGCCGGGTGAACCTCCTGAACTGGGACGGCAAGGGCACCCCGCCCGGGCTGTTCCCGCCCCGGCCCAAGGAGACCGAGCACGTGGAGGGGACGGACCGATGAGTGAGCCGACCTGGCGGGCGGTGGCGGCGCGGGCCGCGTCGCTGCTGCTGCGCTACCCCGACGAGGAGGTCCTGGCCGCCCTGCCGCTGCTGGGCGACGCCCTCGACGAGCTGCCGGCCCCGGTCGCCGACCCGCTGCGGCTGGTCGTCGCGCACCGGGCCGCCGGCGATCCCCGCGCGCTCGCCGGCGAGTACGTCGAGCTGTTCGACTTCCGGCGCCGCTGCTGCCTGCACCTGACCTACTACACCTGCGGGGACACCCGTAAGCGGGGCGAGGCGCTGGTCGGCTTCACCGCAGCGTACAAGGCGGCGGGCCTGGAGGTGGTCGGCGGCGAGCTGGCCGACTTCCTACCCGCGGTGCTCGACCTGGCCGCCGTCGACGACGGCGGGTGGCGGCTGCTGCGCGACAACCGGGTCGGCCTCGACCTGCTGGTCGAGGCGCTGGGCCGGGAGAAGTCGGTTTACCGGCACGCGGTGGCGGCGGTGCGCGAGATGCTGCCGCCGGCCGGGCCGGCGGAGCTGGCCGCCGCCGCGCGGCTGGCCCGTACCGGCCCACCGGTGGAACAGGTGGGGCTGGAACCCTTCGGACTCGTCGACACGACGGGAGGCCGTCGGTGAGCGCGAGGAACGCAGCGAAGCGGAGTCCCGCAGTCGCGAACGAAAGGCTGGCATCGTGAACACGATGAATGTGCTGCTCTGGGTGGTCTACCCGTACCTCGCGATGGCGATCCTGATCGGCGGGCTGATCTGGCGCTACCGCTACGACAAGTTCGGCTGGACCACCCGCTCGTCACAGCTCTACGAGAGCGCCGTGCTGCGCTGGGGCAGCCCGCTGTTCCACTTCGGCGTGCTGATGGTCCTGGTCGGACACGTCGGCGGGCTCGTGATCCCCAAGTCGTGGACCGAAGCCGTCGGCGTCACCGAGCACACGTACCACCTGATGGCCGTCTTCATCGGCACCGTCGCCGGGCTCTGCACGCTGATCGGCTTGGGCATCCTGATCGCCCGTCGCCGGCTCACCGGCCCGGTCTTCGCGGCCACCACGCGCAACGACAAGGGGATGTACGTGGTGCTGGCCGGGGTGATCGTGCTCGGTCTGCTGGCCACCGTCCGGGCCAACGTGCTCGGCGACGGCTACGACTACCGGGAGACCGTCTCGCCCTGGTTCCGGTCGCTGTTCTACCTCAGCCCCGACCCGGACGTGATGGCGGAGGTACCGGCGGGCTTCCAGATCCATGTGCTCGCCGCGTTCGCGCTCTTCGCGTTCTGGCCGTTCACCCGGCTGGTGCACGCGTTCAGCGCCCCGGTCGGCTACCTCACCCGCCCCTACGTCGTCTACCGGAGCCGGGACGGCCGCGGTAGCGGGTTGCGGCCCACCCGTCCCGGCTGGGACGGTCCGCCCCGGCTGCCGGAAAGCCAGCGCACCCGGTCGCGGCGCTGACCCGGGCGGCCCCGTGATGCGCGGTCCGGTCGGGTCTCGGGTCACGGGGCGGCCGGGACTTCCGGCCCTGTGTGGCAGCGAACCGAGCGGGGAAGCTGATCACGAAAAGCGGTATTCCAAAGTCCGATTATGGGCCGGGTGAGCCCGGGACCAACTGCACGAGGTGACAGATGACCACCAGGAACCAGGCGGCCCCCTCCGCCACCGTCGACGCCACCAGGGCGCCGGCCCGGGGCGCGACGGTGAATCTCGCCGTCGCCACCCTCGGCTTCCTGCTCAACTTCTGGGCCTGGGCGCTGCTCGGGCCGCTCGGTCCCGGCATCAAGGAACGGCTCGGCCTCAGCTTCGCCGCCCAGTCCCTGCTGGTCGCCGTGCCGGTGGTGGTCGGCTCGCTGGGCCGGATCCCGGTCGGCGCGCTCACCGACCGGTACGGCGCCCGGGTGATGTTCCCGCTGGTCACCCTCGCCACCATCGTGCCGGTGCTGACCCTGACCGTGGTCTCCTCGTACCCCGCCCTGATCGTGGCCGGGTTCTTCCTCGGCATCGGCGGCACCGCCTTCGCCATCGGTATCCCGCACGCCTCCGGCTGGTACCCGCCGGTCCGCCGCGGCTTCGCCCTCGGCGTGTTCGGCGTCGGCATGGGCGGCACGGCGATCGCCAACTTCACCACCGTGAAGCTCGCCGACGCGTACGGGCCGAAGACCCCGTTCCTGCTGGTGGCGGCGATCCTCGCCGGGTACGCGGTGCTCTCCTTCCTGCTGCTGCGCGATGCACCGGACCGGCAGCGCCCCGTCGGGTCGGCCCTGGCCCGGCTCGCCGAGGTCGGCCGACTCGGGGTCACCTGGCAGCTCTGCTTCCTCTACGCGGTGGGCTTCGGCGGGTTCGTCGCCTTCAGCGTCTACCTCCCCGCCTACCTGCGCACGGCGTACGGGCTGGAGGCCGCCGACGCGGCGATGCGGACCGCCGGCTTCGTGGTCCTCGCGGTGGTGGCCCGGCCGGTCGGCGGCTGGCTCTCCGACCGGCTGCACCCCGTCCCCGTGCTGGTCTGGTGCTTCTCGGGCGTGGCCGCGTTCGCGGTGGTGCAGGCGTTCGAGCCGGCGCTGATGCCGGTCGGCACGATCGCGCTCCTCGGCATGGCGCTGCTGCTCGGCGCGGCCAGCGGCGGCGTCTTCGCCCTCGTCGGCAAGGTCGCCCCGGCCGACAAGGTGGGCAGCGTGACCGGTCTCGTCGGTGCCGCCGGCGGCCTGGGCGGGTTCGTCCCGCCGCTCATCATGGGCTGGGTCTACGGCATGCAGTCCTCGTACGCGATCGGGCTGATGCTCCTCTCCGACGTGGCCCTGGCCGCCGCCGTCTACACCGCGGTGAAGATGAGCGGCCTGGCCCGCCGCGAGGCCTGACCCTCCCTGACCGGCCGGTCGGACTCTTAGTCCGCGGGTTCGGAGCCCCCGGGCGGCGCACCAACGATCAAGGCCCTGGCCTGGCGTTTCACGCCCCGGCGGGGCCTTTTTCGTGTCCCCGTGGATGACCGGGCGCTCGCTGGGTGCCCGCCCAGCGTCGATCGGCGTCGGCCCCTCCGACGGTGCTCGACGCAGCGTTGAAGAGTTCCGGCCCGTAGCAGCGGGTGAAGGGGATAAATGGCTTGCACAGGCACCGGGCTGAGAGTTTGACTGCTCGCCATGCCTTTCCCCTCACCGATCTTCGTTGCGGGTACGGGTCGTTCGGGAACGTCACGGATCGCCGACATCATCGGCGAACATCCGCTGATCCATCGGATTCCCATGGAGACCCGGTTTCTCATCGACCCCGGTGGCCTGCGGGACCTGGCCGACGCGCTCACCGATCGATACGACCCCACCGTCGGTGAGGACGCCCTGCACCGGCTGAGCGACTTCCTCACCGTACGAGTGCCCGGCCGGCGCGATGATCGCGGCAAGACCGTTCCCGAGCTGGTCGGCGAGCGGCGCTACCGGGACGCGGTGCAACAGCTCTGGCCGCAGTTGATCGCGTACACATACGACGAACCTGCGCCCGCGGAAGGCTTCGGGAACGCCGACCGGCCTGCCGGGCCGTTCGAGCCGCTGAGCCGCCGGCGGGTACTTCCCAGGTATTTCAGCGACCGGGGCGAACTGCTCGGAATCTTGCGGGGTCTGATCGACACCATGTTCGGCGGAGCAGCCGCCGACGCGGGCAAGCCGACCTGGTGCGAGAAGACACCGTTCAACCTGCTGTGCATGGAGTTCCTCTGGGAACTGGTCCCGGAAGCGACCATCGTGCACATCAAGCGTCACCCGGTCTCAGTGCTCGCATCCCACCTGGCCCAGCCATGGGCACCGCCCACCGTCGACGGCGCGCTCGCCTACCTCGAGCCGATCTATCACCGATGGCTCACCTGGAAGAACACGGTCGACCTGACGGGCAGGCGATACATCGAGGTGAAAGCAGAAGATCTCGCAGCCGACTGGCCCGGGCAGCGCAAGGCCCTGTTCGAACGGCTCGACGTCGACGACTTCGCCACCCCTTCAACGTTTCAGTCACACAAGCTGACGAACCGCAACAACCAGTTCGACGACGGAACCCGCGAGTTCATCGAAGAAGCACTCGGCAAGGTCATCCCAGCCATGGGATATGAGTGACGGCCTCCGGCTCTCCACCTTGACGACGCCGCGTCGCGCCCCTCGACCGCCCGGTGAACGCTGCTTCAGCCGAAGCGCGTCGCAGACCACTCGTCGACCGTCACGGATGGCTGCCGACCATGATGCGGTGGTGGCCTATGCCGTTTGGCTCGGGGTCGGCGAACTATCGAACAGGGTGCCCGATCGAGCGGCGGACTCGTCGGCCAGGCGATAGACGCCCTGGAGGCTGACGGAGCGTCGAGACGACCGTTGAATACGTACTTCAAGGCTTTTCGGTCCGTGCTGCGGTCGATGCTGTGGTCGTCGCGCGTGGTCAGGCTGCGTCCAGCAGAGCCGAGGGTTTGTGCATGTCGTCGAAGACCATCGTGTCCGGACCTTCCAGCCGGCGCGCACCCCAACTACATCCTGGCCGCTTACCTGGCCTCCGGGACAAGCCAGCCGCTCGCGCCTCTGCCGAGTTGTGGACGTTCACACGGTGACGACCGGCCTCCTCGGTTGGCCTAGGTACTGTGAACGCCGCCTGCCGTGGCAGAAACATGTTCGATAGGACGACGGGAGCACGGTCCATGTCATATGTACGACGCTTCGACCACGTTGGCATCACGGTCGCAGATCTCGATGTCGTGACCGCCTTCTTCGTGGCGCTCGGCCTGGAGGTCGAGGGCAGGGCGTTCGTCGAGGGCGAGTTTTTGGAGACGGTCTGCGGCATTCCCGACTCCCGCACCGAGATCGTCATGCTGAAGTCGCCTGACGATGGTGCCCGCCTGGAGCTCGCGAGCTTCGTGCGGCCCGACTCCGTGCCGGGCTCGCCGGCCGCCATGGCCAACGAGCTGGGGTTGCGAAACGTGTCCTTCGAGGTCGACGACGTGCAGGCCGCTGTCGATTGGGCAGCGAGCGAGGGCTATGGACTGGTCGGTGGCATCGGCGAGTACGAGGGTGCTTGGCGGATGGCCTACGTCCGGGGGCCCGAAGGGATCATCGTCTCGCTGGCCGAGCGCATCGGCTGAACTCGCAACGCCCGCATCTGCCCGCGGACCGCGCAGTCATGCCGATGTGCGGACGTGCGACCGGCTGCGTCAAAGTCCTGACGAGGCACCCGGCTGTGTGGTGCTGCTGCGAGGAGAAGGCAACGGCACCCGGTCGGGCTCGAGCTGTTCCGTCGTGTGTGGACCCTTTGGGGTGGCGGCATCGCGGCCTACCGGACGCATTCGTCAACACGCTGGTCGCCCGATCGCCGAGTTGTTCACCGCCTGGGCCCGCCACGCCGTCTCTGTCCGGCGTGGGACAGAATCGGGGCCGTGCGAATGCTGCTGACCTCGAACGGACTGGCCAACGACACACTGCGACAGGCGTTTGCGGAGTTGCTGGGCAAGTCCTGCGCCGAGGCCCGGGTCGCCGCGATCGTGACCGCCTCGCTGGGCGAACCCGGCGACCACGGCTGGTTCGTCGAGGCGCTCGCCGACCTGCACGGCATGGGCTGGGGCGAGCTCGACGTGCTCGACCTCAACGGCCTGCCGCGGGACGTGCTGGAGGGACGTCTGGGCAGGGCCGACGTCTGGTGGGTCACCGGCGGCAACCAGTTCCATCTCGCTCAGAGCATCGCCCGCGCCGGCCTGTCCCAGGCGTTCCCGAGGCTGCTGCGCGAGAAGGTGTACGTCGGCACCAGCGCTGGCTCGATGATCTTCAGCCGGCGCTTCGACGAGCGGGCGGCCGATCTGCTCGGTGACCTAGCCGACCTCCACCTCCTCGGCGAGGAGCGGATCAAGCCGGCCTGCCCGCTGTTCGACTGGTACGTCAAGCCGCACCTCGACTCCCCGTCCTTCCCCAACCGCGACGAGGCATGGGCGGACCGCCTGGCGGCGAGCGTGGACTTCCCGCTCTACCTGCTCGACGACGACTCCGCGATCCGGGTCCGCGGCGACAAGGTGGACGTCGTCTCGACCGGGCGCTGGCGGCTGGTCGGGCAATGACGGTGCCGAGCCTGCCGCGCGAAAATCGGAGGACACCCGCGGTCGCCGACGGGAGGATGGCGGCATGACGATGCACGCCGACCAGCTCCACGTCGACGCGCAGACCGTCCGCCGGCTGGTCGAGGTGCAGTTCCCTCAGTGGCGCGGACTGCCGGTCACCGAGCTGCGCACGCCCGGGACCGTGAACGCGATCTTCCGGATCGGCGACGACCTGGCCGCCCGCTTCCCGCTGGTCGGTCACGACCCGGCGCAGGCCCGCGCGTCGCTGGCGGCAGAGGCCGAGGCCGCGCGTGAACTGGCCGACGCCGCCACCGTGCCCACCCCGGAGCCGGTGGCGATCGGGGAGCCGGGCGCGGGTTATCCGCTGCCGTGGAGCGTCCAGACCTGGCTGTCCGGCCACGACGCGACGGTCGAGGACCCCGCAGGGTCGAACGCGTTCGCCCATGACCTGGCCGAGCTCATCGCCGGGATGCGCGCCGACGACACCCGTGGGCGACGCTTCGACGGCGTCGGTCGCGGCGGGCACCTCCCGGACCACGACGAGTGGCTCGAGACATGCTTCCGGCAGAGCGAGGACCTGCTCGACGTACCCCTCCTGCGGCGGATCTGGGCGGAGCTTCGGACGCTGCCCGAGGTCGACGAGGACGCGATGTGCCACCGCGACCTCATCCCGCCCAACGTCCTCGTCGAAGACGGCCGTCTCGTCGGCGTCCTGGACGGCGGCGGCTTCGGCCCGGCGGACCCGGCGCTCGACCTCGTGGCGGCCTGGCACCTCCTCGACGAGACCCAGCGCGGCATCCTCCGCCGTAAGCTCGGATGCGGCGACGTCCAGTGGCGGCGCGGGATGGCGTGGGCGTTCCAGCAGGCAATGGGGCTGGTCTGGTACTACCTCGACTCCAACCCGACGATGAGCCGGTGGGGCAGGCGCACCCTGGACCGCATCGTCGATGCCTGGGCCGCCCGAG
>JBARAE010000047.1:0-2702 GCA_049791715.1 Micromonospora sp. | reverse complement strand
GAAGGGCAAGCAGGGCCGGTTCCGCCAGAACCTGCTGGGCAAGCGCGTCGACTACTCCGGCCGTTCGGTCATCGTGGTCGGCCCGAAGCTCAAGCTGCACCAGTGCGGCCTGCCCAAGCAGATGGCGCTGGAGCTGTTCAAGCCGTTCGTGATGAAGCGGCTGGTCGACCTCAACCACGCGCAGAACATCAAGTCCGCCAAGCGGATGGTCGAGCGGCAGCGGCCGGTCGTGTGGGACGTGCTGGAAGAGGTCATCGGCGAGCACCCGGTGCTGCTGAACCGGGCGCCGACCCTGCACCGCCTGGGCATCCAGGCCTTCGAGCCGCAGCTGGTCGAGGGCAAGGCCATTCAGATCCACCCGCTGGTCTGCACCGCGTTCAACGCCGACTTCGACGGTGACCAGATGGCGGTCCACGTGCCGCTGTCCGCCGAGGCCCAGGCCGAGGCGCGGATCCTGATGCTGTCGTCGAACAACATCCTCAAGCCGGCCGACGGCAAGCCGGTCACCATGCCCACCCAGGACATGGTCATCGGTCTCTACCACCTCACCCACCTCACCCCCGGTGAGAAGGGCGAGGGCCGGGCGTTCAGCTCGGACGCCGAGGCCCGGATGGCGTACGACAACGGCGAGCTGAGCCTGGGGGCGCCGGTCAAGATCCGGCTGCGCGACGTCGTCGGAGTCGACAACGGCGCCGGGGCCGAGCCGTGGGTCGCGCCGGAGGGCTGGGTCGAGGGCGGGCCGCTGACCGTGGAGACCACCCTCGGTCGGGTGCTGTTCAACGAGACGCTGCCGCCGGGCTACCGCTTCGTGAACTACGAGATCCGCAAGGGTCAGCTCTCCGCGATCGTCAACGACCTCGCGGAGCGCTTCCCGAAGGTGGCTCTCGCAGCCACCCTCGACGGGCTCAAGGAGGCCGGTTTCCACTGGGCCACCTGGTCCGGCGTCACCATCGGCATGGAGGACGTCATCGCTCCGCCGCGCAAGCGGGAGATCCTGGAGCGGTACGAGAAGGAAGCCGACCGGATCGACAAGCAGTACCAGCGTGGTCTGATGACCGCCGAGGAGCGTCGCGGCGAGCTCATCGAGATCTGGACCAAGGCGACCAACGAGGTCGCCAAGGAGATGGACACCGCGCTGCCGCAGGAGAACCCGCTGTGGAAGATGATCAACTCGGGTGCCCGCGGTAACCTGCTCCAGCTCCGGCAGATCGCGGCGATCCGTGGTCTGGTGGCCAACCCGAAGGGTGAGATCATCCCGCGGCCCATCAAGGCCAGCTACCGGGAGGGTCTGTCCGTGCTGGAGTACTTCATCTCCACGCACGGTGCCCGTAAGGGTCTCGCGGACACCGCCCTGCGTACCGCCGACTCGGGTTACCTGACCCGTCGTCTGGTGGACGTCTCGCAGGACGTCATCATCCGCGAGGAGGACTGCGGCACCGACCGCGCCATCCCGATGCAGATCGGCGAGCGGATCGACGGCAAGCTGGTCGTGCACGAGCACGCCGAGACCAGCGTGCACGCCCGGACGCTGGCCGACGACATCAAGGGGCCGGACGGCACCGTCGTCGCCCAGCGGGGTCAGGACCTCAACTCCATCCTGGTCGACAAGATCGTCGCCGCCGGGACGGAGACGGTGCGGGTGCGCAGCGTGCTCACCTGCGAGTCGAAGCTGGGCGTCTGCGGTGCGTGCTACGGCCGCTCGCTGCCGACCGGCAAGACCGTGGACGTCGGCGAGGCGGTCGGCATCATCGCCGCCCAGTCGATCGGTGAGCCGGGTACCCAGCTGACGATGCGTACCTTCCACACCGGTGGTGTCGCGGGTGAGGACATCACCCAGGGTCTGCCCCGTGTCCAGGAGATCTTCGAGGCCCGGGTCCCGAAGGGTAAGGCGCCCATCGCCGACACCCCGGGTCGGATCCGGATCGAGGACGGCGAGCGGTCGCGGAAGATCATCGTCATCCCGGACGACGGCAGCGACGAGATCGTCTACGACAAGATCTCCAAGCGGGTGCGGCTGCGTACCCACGACGGCGATCACGTCGAGGTCGGCGAGAAGCTCACCGAGGGCACCATCGACCCGCACGAGCTGCTGCGCATCCTCGGCCCGCGCGCGGTCCAGGTCCACCTGACCCAGGAGGTCCAGGAGGTCTACCGCTCGCAGGGTGTGCTCATCCACGACAAGCACATCGAGATCATCATCCGCCAGATGCTCAAGCGGGTGACGGTCATCGACTCCGGCTCGACGGAGTTCCTGCCGGGCGTGCTGGTCGACCGTGCCCTCTTCGAGTCGGAGAACCGCCGACTCGTCGGCGAGGGTGGCGAGCCCGCCGCGGGTCGCCCGGTGCTGATGGGTATCACCAAGGCCTCGCTGGCCACGGACTCCTGGCTGTCGGCGGCCTCCTTCCAGGAGACCACTCGGGTGCTGACGGACGCGGCGATCCACGCCCGCAGCGACTCGCTGATCGGCCTCAAGGAGAACGTGATCATCGGTAAGCTCATCCCGGCCGGTACGGGCATCAGCAAGTACCGGAACGTCCGGGTCGAGCCGACCGAGGAGGCGAAGGCCAAGGTCTACTCGATGACCGGCTACCCGGAGACCGACTACGGCTTCGGGCCGGCCAGCGGCCAGGCGGTGCCGCTGGACGACTTCGACTTCGGGTCGTACCGCTAAGCAGTGCAACGACGAGGCCCCCGGCATCCGC
>JBARAE010000046.1:0-15340 GCA_049791715.1 Micromonospora sp. | reverse complement strand
ATCAAACCAGGGGCGGGACACACTTCATCGCCGAAGCCCGCCGGGCCCAGGCAGCTTAAACAACCCTCCACGCTTCCAGGGGATTGACACACCCGGCAGATAGTCGGTGCGCTGGGCTGGGTCCGGCGCCGCGAACAGCGGCCGCAGCTGCCGGACGCGGTCTTTGAGCACCGTCAACGACCTCGTCCAACCCACCCGTTCCGCGATCACCGTCGCGGGCATCGTCGGCCAGTCCGTCAGCAACGCCCTAATCTGCGGCTCGACCTCATCAACTATCGAGCCCTTCGTCGCACGGCGATACTGCGGCGGCTCCGCCGCCGCCAACGCCCTGCGGACCGTGTTCCTCGAGATCCCCAACCTCCGGGCAATCACCTTGATCGGCATGCCCTCGGCCCGGTGAAGCCGGCGGATCTCCGCCCAGTCCTCCACGTTCAACACCTCCTGATCGTCAGGAGGGGGTCAATATTCGGCCGTCGACAGGGGGTCAGTTTTCACCCGTCGTCGACAGCCGCACTCGTCGAGATCCCGCAGTGGCGCTCGGCCACCTCACACCGTCACTCCCCCGGCAAGTCCGGCGGGTAACCCTGCCGATCCGCGGGTGGCTGTACAGCCGTACTGCCGTCACCTACAGTCCGATTCCGCCAACACCATGACACGCGGGAGGGGGCTGATCGCCGTGTCGGCGTACGGTCGTCACGATGACGAGTGGGACGTGCTGGTGCGCGCGGGCAAGCAGTTCCTGCGCGAGCGGGCGTTGATGGAGCGCGACACGTCCTATACCGAGATGAGCGTGACGCTGGCGCGGCGTACGGGCTACCCGGCGTTCGACTTCTCGGAGCAGGCCGAGCGTGCCGCGATGGGCAAATTTGCTGGGCCGGACGGAACGTGTCAAGGGATTGAGGCCAGTGGGAGTTAGGCGACCAGCGGTTCCAGTTCCGTTTGCTGGTCGGGCTTGTTGATCCAGACCTGGTCGGGCAGGTCGAGGATCTTGGGTAGGAGGCGGTGGGTGCCGAACCGCTCGGGATGCGCCGTGCGGGCGGTGGCCAGGGTCTGTTCCCGCGTCGCGCGTACCGAGTGGTGACGTCCGTGGTGGACCTCGGCCGGGGTGTGCAGTCCGATGCCGGCGTGGCGGTGTGCCTCGTTGTACCAGGCCACGAAGTCGGTCATGAACACCCGGGCATGGGCCAGGGACGCGAACCGGCCGGGAAAGACCGGGGCGCACTTCAGCGTCTTGAACCACGCTTCGCTGTAGGGATTGTCATTGCTCACCTTCGGCCGCGAGTGTGACCGGGTCACACCCAGGTCCTCGAGGAGGTCCGCCACCGACTTCGAGGTCATCGACGTGCCCCAGTCGGCGTGCACAACCTGCGGCACGCCGTGGATGTCGAACACCTGGCGCATCATGTCCTCGGCCAGGGGTCCGGCCTCGCGGGAGTGCACCCGCGCCCCGACGATGTAGCGGGAGTAGACGTCGATCATCACGTAGGCGTCGTAGTAGACGCCCCGGGCCGGCCCCGCGAGTTTGGTGATGTCCCAGGAGTGCACCTGCCCCGGTCCGGTGGCGACCAGCTCTGGACGGGTACGGGGACGGTGGCGGGCTTGCCGGCGTCGCTCGCGGACCTGACGGTGCTCGCGCAGGATCCGGTACATCGTGGCGATCGACCCGAGGTACACGCCCTGGTCCAGCAGCGCCGCGTACACCTGGGCCGGGGCGGCGTCAACGAACTGCGGACTGTCGAGCACCTCCAACACCAGCGCCCGTTCGGCCTCGGACAGGGCGTTGGCCGGCGCCCGCCGCACCAGGCGCAGCCCAGTCGGCCGCCGCCGGCCCCGATCGACAGTTGATCGGGCGATACCGGTCACCCGCGCCGCGGTCCGTGTCGAGGTCCCGCCGGCGGTCAACGCCCGGTAGGCGTCCATCATCACCGTCCGCGCCTGAAGACGTCCGGCACGTCCGGCTCGCTCCTGGAGATGTCCTCCAAGAGCTCGCGTGCTTTTCCCATGATCTGCAGGGCCGTCTCGGTCCGGGTGAGCTTGGCGCGGGTCACCTCCAACTCCCGCTTCAACGCCGCGATCTCCGCCTGCTCCGCGCTCGGCCGGCCGACCGACTCCCCGGGCGCCCTGCCCTGCAGCAGACCCGCGTCACGGGCCCGGCGCCACTCGCTCATCAGCGACGAGTACAGCCCCTGCTCACGCAGGAACGCCCCGCCCTCACCAGCAGCCACGGCCTGCTCGTAACGGGTCAACAGGTCCAACTTCTGCGCCGGGGTGAACGACCGGCGTGCCCGCGGCCCGTCCGAACGGGGACCTCGCTTACGACTCATGACCCCATCATCCTGGGCCGACGCGGTACCAACAGAAAGGCTCAACGCTTCTCGATCCTGATCTCGCCCTGTCAGCGGGACTTGCTACGAGCCGCTGGCCTCAACTCACCCTGGCAGACAGGGCCGGTCTCGCTATCCCCGGCTCGGGCGACAACCTTCCAGCGCGTCTCGCGCATCAGCCATACGTCGCGGCGGGCCAAGCGTCCCCAAATGCCGTTCCACCACCGTCGTGCCACCTCTTCCACCCGATGATCGTACGCATGTTCGATTGCCTGGTGCTGTTGGCTGACGAACAAGCCAGGGTGCACCCCACTGGGGCGTCACTCGCACCGATCTTCGGACCCTCGGCCGTACGGCTCGCAGCAGTCGGGGCGATGCCGGTATATGCGCAGATCGCGCCCGTGCCGGTGACCGAACTCGGGCGTGATCTCGTACAGGCAGGCCTCCCACACGACGGTTTCCCCGCCGCCGGGCACCACCTGACCGTCACCTGGCCCGCCGCGCAGCAGCACGTCCACCCTCCGACGGTACGTAATCCCTGGGGGTGGGACTCGGCGTACGAGAACGAACGGACACCGGCACGGCGCTGTGGGGGAAGCCGCCCGTCTACGCACCGCAGGCACCCATCACCCTTCACGCCCCGGGTGCCATCCCTAACGTGGCCATCTGTCTCTCCAGATGCCCGCCGGTGGACGGGCTATTGCGTGAGCAGGAGCCAGGAACTCGTCATGGGCATGCTCGTGCATTCGTTGTGCCTGATCTGTACTCGGTTTCCGCTTCCGCTGCCCGACGATGGCGGGGGAGGGGCGAATATGAGCGGCGGTCGCGGTTTGGGTGAGTGGGGCTGCAGCGGATGACCTCTTCCTGGCGGTGGGAGGCCTCGCCGGGTGGGCCGACGCTGCGCCGGCCTGTCGCCCCGATGCTGGCCGCGCCCGTCGATTCGGTGCCAGAGGGCACGAACTTGGCCTATGAACCGAAGTGGGATGGCTGGCGTGCTCTGGCCTTTCGGGGAGCGTCCGACGTCTACCTGCAGTCCCGCGCCGGGAGGAATCTGACCCCGTACTTCCCGGACATCACACGGGCCGTGCGTGCCTTCGTCCCGCCCGGTGCCGTGCTTGACGGGGAGCTGGTCGTCTGGGAGCGCGGACGGACGAACTTCGCACTGTTGCAGCGGCGGGTCACCGCCGGCCGGCAGCTGCTGCGCGAGGCCCGTGAACACCCGGCCTACTACGTCGCCTTCGACCTTCTCGTCGACGCTGGCGGGGAGCCGGTGCTCGACGCTCCGCTGGTCGAGCGTCGTGCCCGGCTGGTGCGGCTGCTCGTCGGCGCCCCGCCGCAGCTGGCGATCACTCCGCAAAGCGCCGACGTCACCGAGGCCAGCGAGTGGCTGACCACGTGGACCGCGGCGGGTGTGGAAGGCGTCGTGATCAAACGCCTCGACAGCCGGTATGAGCCTGGCCGGCGAGGGTGGGCGAAGTTCCGGGCTCGCGCTACCACGGAAGCGATCATCGGCGGCGTCACCGGCAGCATCCGGAACCCCGACACCCTTCTTGTCGGCCGGTTCGACCGGCGCGGTCGGCTGCGATACACCGGACGCACGCATCCGCTAGCAACGCCGCAGCGCCAGGAGCTGGCCAGGCTGCTGTCCCCACCGCGTCCGACCGAGCGGCGTACCGTCATCCACCCCTGGCCCGATCCGCTACCGGCCGCCTGGTCCGGCCAGTACGACCGGCCCGAACCGCTGCGCTACGCCCAGATCGAACCGACCATGGTGGCGGACATCGAGGTGGACACGGCCTACGAGCACCACCGGTGGCGTCACCGCGTCCGGTACGCACGGCACAGGCCAGACCTGTCGGTGTACGACGTGCCACTGATACTCGACGAAGGCGAAGACCCCTTCTCCGACTACGCCAGGAGCGCCTGATCGACATCAGCCAACTCCCGTCCCCAGAAACGCGCCGCAGCCGCCTTGCTCATGCAGCAAAAAGCGGCAGGCGCGGCGCCCTTCGGATGCCGTCGAAGACGGGGAGTTCGCAGGTGAGCCGGTCGGCGAAGAGCCGCTGTGCGCTGGCAGCCAGCTCCTACCCAACCACACTGTCAACGTTTGTGGTCACAGCACTATTTGGCTGGGGTTGACCCCACACCAGGTCGAACAAGAGGTGCGTTGCGGAGGTAAAACTGGGCGAGGTCGTCCCACAGGCGGCGTTCGGCGGCGGCGTCGCACGGTACGTCGAGATTCAGATGACGCAACAGCAGGTGCCGGTGGAGGTCGAAGACGACGCGTACCTCCTGGCCAAAGGCGACTGCGGCCTGCAGGGCCGCCGCGTGGGCGGCCCAGGCGACGGGCCAGGCCAGGAGACAGAGCGCGGCGAGCGCCTCGTGTCCGCCCATGATCAGCAGGACGACGGGCCAGACCGTACCGAAGGCGACCGACAGGGCCAGCAGGCTGATCGTGCTGTCCAGTGCAGTACGGGCACCGATGAGCCGGTCGCTCGCCTCCGGCGGAAGCAGCGGGCGCAGCCGGGGCCAAAGAACCACGGCGTCGACGCCGTACCGCTCCAGCGGGTAGTACTCGGCAGCGCGCAGCCGGTTTCCGAGCGCCGTCGGCAGACAGCCCCGCGCCAGCCGGGGCGGCGGCGGGTACGCCGCGAGGAGCCGTGCGGCCAGCGCGGAGCTGTCAGCCTGCTCCGCCTTGTCGCGCAGAGTGCGTACCCGGCCCCAGCCAGCCGCCGCCTTGCGCCGATGCCGCTCGGTGCGGCGCCGCCGGAGGACACCGAGCACTCCCCGCTGCGGCCAATAGCCCTCCAGGACACGCAGGAGTGATAGCTGGAAGAACGCGAGGACGTACGCCGCCCCGACCACGCCCAGCGCGATCCAGACGCCCGCTATCAGTTGCGCCGAAGCGCCATAGCCCTGCCAGGCGCGAAGGAAGTCACCGAGAGTGTGCCCCGCGGCGGCCAGCCCGACGAGTGCCGACGTTCCGGTGGCGAGCAGGACAGGGAGCAGCACCGCGATCAGGAAGCGGGGGCCGAGTACCCGTTCCGCGCTGTCCAGGCCGGCTTCGAACAGCGTGCTCACCGCGCCTTCCGGATCATCAGGTCATCGTGCGTGCAGCGCGGGGGGTCGTCGGGGTCGTAGTACTCGACGACCTTCTCCTCCCCGTGTTGCGGGCAGCAGAAGAGCAGGACGGTAAGCGGCTGCCCGGGCAGGCCGTCGTCCCAGTAGACATCCCGGTCGACGGGCAGCGGGTGCCCCGGCTCGGTGCCGGGCTGCTCCACGCTTTCTCCGGCATCGCCCATGGCTGCCTCCTCCGATGTGCTCGAGTGCGTCAGAGTCTTCCCAGTACGGTGAAGACGCCCCACAGCCCCGGATGGGCAAACCGCTGGTGTGCCATCAACGAGAGTTGGGCGTGTCGCGCGGCCTGCGCGAGCTCGGCGTCGGGGCGGGCAAGTTCCCGGTACAGGGCTTCGTTGAACGCCAGCGCCGCATCATCTCGTACCGGCCACAGCGGCGCCACCACGGTCTCCGTTCCGGCCGCGAGGAACGCCGCGGCGAGCCCTTCTCCCTCACCCCCCAGACTGCGTCGCATGGCGCCGGCCCGGCAGCCGCTGAGGTTCACCAGGCGCGGCGCACGGGTGGCGCAGGCGACCTCGAAGGCGAAGAGCGGCCGGTCGGCGAACAGGATCCGGGCCATGTAGGGCTGCTGCGGTTCGAAGACCGCATGCCCTGCCAGGTGCAGCACGTCCGCCGTACCGAGCGATTCGCGCACCGCCCCGGCAGTCGCCTCGTCGTCGTACAGCCCCGTCGTGGCGGGGAAGGCGTTACCGACGGCGGCAGCCTCCGCCCGCAGCGCCGGCAGCTCGGGAAGCAGCTCGTAACGGGGCTGTCGGACAACGGCGACCACGGCTCGCAATGACCGGCCGCCGCGTACCCACTCGCGTCGCCCGCCAGAGCTGAACCGCAGCGGCGCGAGCGACGGCAGAGCACGCACCTCGGCGCTCGCGACCAATGGCTGCCCGCGGAAGGGAGCGGCGTGGAAGGGAAAGTCCTGCAGGGGTCCCTGCGCGGCCACGTAGACGCGGGATGCATTCGCCAGGAGATCGGCCACCGGCTCCAGGACCGCTTCGCCCAGCCGCCGCAGGCTGTCCGTCCCGTTCCGCCGCATGCACTCTTCGTGGGCGCCGGCGGCCAGCTTTGCAATCTCGTCGGAGCGCGGGCCGAGCGTCAGATGACGTACCGTGCCGTCGCAGATCGCGAAGACGACGACCCTGCCATCGTTGTACTGGGCGTAGAAGAGGGCGAGTTCGCCTCGCCCCACGGCGCGCGGGATGGCGACGGCCAACTCCTCGACGCTGCTGCGGTCCCGCCGCCCGCTCGGTCTTGTCTCGTGCAGAAGGGTGTCCCGGGTCTCCAGCAGGATCCGCGCCCGGTCGTCGAGGGAGAACAGCCGGGATTGGTCCCTCGCCACCGCCGCAGCCGTGGCCCGCCGCGCGAGGTCCGCCGCCTCCGCGTCGAGCGTACGCAGCGCCTCCGTCACGGCCTGGGGAGTGGGTTCCCCGTCCGAGCGCACGGGCCCGCGGGGAGCCATCGCGGCCAGGACGGCGACGGCGAGATCGGGCCGGCCGATCTGCAGGGCCGCGCCGACCGCCGCCCCGAAGAGCCGGACGCTGTTCTCCAGGTAGTAGGTGCGGCCGGGAAGCGAGCCGACGTCGAGGTGCGTGAACCGGACGTCGATTGCCCTCATGTACGCCTCGAGACCTTCGACGGTCCGCTCCTGGCGGATCCGTAACTCCGCGGTGGCAACGAGAAGGTCGAAGGAGTCGCCCACGTTGCCGTCGCTCCTACGCCATTCGTCCAGCGCGGCTTCCGCCTCGTCGACGAACCCGATCCGCGTCAAGGACCGTACCCGCTGGTCGTGCAGGAAAGCGGTGAAGTGGGCCTGCCCCATGGCGGGTTTTTCGCTGCCGGCGGCGCGTTCGCCGATGCGCTGCCCGGCCTCGGCGTGCAACAGCGCCTGCTCGTACAGTCCGAGGCGGGTCATGAGCGCGGCGAGCCGGGCGTACGCGGCGCGCAGGCCGTGGTCGTCACCCGCCCGCTCCAGCAGCGCGCGCCCGCGATCGTAGGCGGTCAGGGCGTCCGCAACGCGCCGGAAGTTCAGCAAGGCCCGGCCCAGCTCCACGTACGCCCGACCCTCGTGCCCGGGTAGCCCCCGTCCCCGAAATCCGTCGAGTGCGTTCAGGACGAGCCGCACATGGCGCCGGGGATCAACTTCGGCGCGCTGCGGGTTGCCACCCAGCGCGGCGAGCACCTGGGCGCCGAGCGCCGGGCCGAGGCCGTCCCGCGCCATGGGCTCCACCGCCTCCCACGCCGCAGCCATCATCATGTCCCAGCTCATGGTCGAGTTGACCTGGACGTTGCGGATGTACGCGGTGGGGACGAGGAACTTCGGTTCGACCAGATGAACGAGAGTCAGCGCAGTGGGGCCAAGGTCGACAACAGAGAAGTCACCGCCAGGATGGGTCCTGAGGTACTCGTCGTAGACCGATTCCCGCTCAGGCTCGCCGTTCACCGGGCATCACCTCGCTGGGCAACGAGTTCGGCGGCCTCGTGTGCGAGATGCGCCTGCTCGGTCGCGCCGTTCATCTTTAGGATGGCCGACAGTGCCCGCCACAGGCCCACGTCCTCCTCCAGCCACATGACGTCGGACAGCGCCAGTTCCCTGAGCGCCCCCCAGTCGCCCGTCTCGACGGCCCTGCGGCGGGCGTGTACCCGTGCGGCCAACTCGGCCTGGCTGGGCTCCCGTTCGGTGACGAGGCGGCGCATCAGCTCTCGCTCCAGACCCGTGGGGTCGGTCCTCCACTCCGTCAGTGCCAGCAGTTCGGCCACGCGCCGGACATGCCCCTTCGCGTAGGTCCTCCGCGCGCTGTCGAGCACGGTGAGCAGATGGTGGGCCGCTGACTCCCCGGCCGGCGAGCGGATGAGGAGCGACAGGGCGAGATCTGGGCGCCCATGCATGTGACAGCAGTGCGCGAGGAAGTGGGCGGTGGCGAACTCTCCCGCCTCACCGAGTTCGAGGGCCCCCGCCGCGACGACTTCGGTGACGAGCTGCTCGGGCGGCGTGCCGATGCGCAGGCCGTACAGGGCGGACCAAAATGCGACGCGGGCCACGCTGCCCCGCAGGCCCTCCCCGAAGCGGGTGGCATCAACCTCGTCGTTACCGGCCAGGCCGAGGTCGACCGCACGTAGCCAACGCGTGTACCGCCGCACCTCCCGAAGCAGCAACCGCCTCGCCGCTTCCGGCCCTTCACTCGCGGCCGCGCGCTGGGCCATCTCGCGTACCGACTCCACGTCGACGTGCAGCGTCTCCTCGAAGGGCTCGTCGGGCCCATCGTTGAGCGCCCTGGCCAGCCCCGCCTCGATGGCCAGCGACTCGCGTACGTACTGACCGTCGTCACGTATCGTGAACCCGCCACGCCCGGATGGCATGCAAGCAGGCTACCCGCGGACGCTCCCGCGACCAGCCACGAGAGACCGCAAGCCGACAGCTCGAAAGCCCGGCACTCACAGGACAAGCCGGCAAGCGCCGCAGCCAACCGGGCAACAGCAGGAACCGGTTCGCGCGGCGCCCTTCGGATGCCGTCAGAAGGCGCGGACGACGGTGATGGTGACGTTGGGGCAGGAGTTGGCCCAACTGGTCAGGGCGTTCTTCTCGGCGGTGTCGACGGTGAGCCGCCAGCGGATCTTCACCGCGACCCATTCGTTGATGTAGCGGCAGCGAGCGGAGCTGTAGGGCGGCATCCAGGTGGCGGGGTCCTGGTCGCCCTTGGCCTGATTGACGTTGTCGGTGACGGCGACCGTCCATCCCAGTCGTTCCGACAGGGCCGTGTATGACACAAGCCCTCATCTCATACTGACCTACGCGCAGGACGAGACTGTCGAACTCGTCGAGATCGCATATTCCGGTGACGGTGGTGAGGAGGTCTTCTTCGATGGTGTTCAGCTGACCTTGCGATTCCTCGACGATGTGGTCTCCGACCTGGCAGCCAAGGGCTGCAGCTACGAGCCAATCGACGTTGGCTACCGTTTCGAGCCGGGGTTCGCGATCTTCTCAATGGGATCGAGGTGGGCGCGAGATCTCGATCCCGCAGCGGCTGAGGATGATCCCCGACCTATCTGCGAGGGTGTGTCTGTCGCGCCCTACGACTACTTCCGGCCGCCGACCGAGGAGGAGATCGAGGCATACATCCGCAGCCGCGAAGGGGCGGCACGAACAGAGCAAGCAGGCGTTTGAGTCACCCGTGCCCCTTGCGGCGCGTCCTGCCGGGATGAAAATCGGGGTGTGGTTGCTCGCCGACGTCGAACCGCCTTGGTGCCATGAGCCCGTGTTTGAGTCAGACGCTGGGAGCCGATTCAGGGGTCCTGCATTGTCGCTTTGAGCACGCGGGTCAGATTCTCGTTTCCCCGCCGGCTCCTGCGAGCAGCCACGCTGGTCCAGGTGGTGGAGGTGAGCCGTGGATGTGGTGGAAGAACACGACAGGATGGTCGAGCGCGTCGCGGCGATCGACGTGGCGAAGGGCGAGTTGAAGGTCTGCGTGCGGATTCCTGGTGATGCCGGGCGGCGGCGTCAGGAAGTGCGTACCTATCAGGCGACGACCCGCGCGATCTTGCAGATGGCGGACTGGCTTCACAACCAGCAGGTGACGCTGGTGGTGATGGAAGCGACCAGCGACTACTGGAAGCCGCCGTTCTACCTGCTGGAGGATGATGTTGAGTGCTGGCTGCTGGACGCCAAGCAGTCAAGAACATGCCGGGGCGGCCCAAGACCGACCGGGAGGACGCGATCTGGTTGGCGAAGGTCGCGGAACGGGGTATGGCCCGGCCCAGTTTCGTGCCACCCAAGCCGATCCGCCGGTTACGGGATCTCTGCCGCTACCGTCGCGCCCTGACTCAGGAGCGCACCCGGGAGAAGCAGCGGATCGAGAAGGTCCTGGAAGACGCCCAGATCAAGCTCAGCTCGTTCATCCGCGACATCCACGGGGTGTCCGGGCGGCAGATGATCGAGGCGCTGATCGCCGGTGAGCGGGACCCGAAGGTGTTGGCGCAGTTGGCGCGGGGCCGGATGCGCGCCAAGATCAGCGTGTTGGAGGAGGCGTTGACGGGACACTTCGCCGATCACCACGCCTACATCTGTCGAATGATGCTGGACAACATCGACCGGCTGTCTCAGCAGATCGTCGAGCTGACGGCGAAGATCGACGAGTTGATCGCCCCTTTCGAGCATCAGGTCACTCAACTCGATGAGGTGGCGGGCATCGGGCGGATATCCGCGCAGGACATCATCGCCGAGATCGGTGTGGACATGACCCGGTTCGCGACCGCAGCGCACCTGGTGTCCTGGGCGAAGTTCTGCCCGCAGGTCAAGCAGTCCGGCGGGAAGAAGCCCAGCAGCGGCGCCACCGGCAAGGGCAACCCCTGGCTGGCCGGCGCGCTGGGCGAGGTCGCCATCTCCACGTCCCGCACGCGGACCTTCCTCGGTGCCCGCTACCGCCGACTGGTCCGACATCGGGGCAAGAAGAAAGCCCTGGTCGCTGTCGGCAACTCGGTACTGACCATCGCCTGGCACCTGCTGTCGGACCCGCAGGCGCGCTACCACGACCTCGGCCCCGACTTCTACGACACCCGCATCAACAAGCACCGACAGGCCCGCAACCTGGCCCGCCAACTCGAACACATCACCGGTCAACAGATCCGCATCACCGACGGCCACCTCATCATCGCCCAACCAGCCGCCTGACCCACACGAACCCGGCTCCGCGGACGCTCCGCCGGGTGCTGCCGCCTGCCCACTCCGTCACGATTTTCGGGTCAGGTCGTTATGATGCCTCGGCTGCGAGCTCCATGCCTCACAGCACGAGCATGCGCGCTGGCCCGCTGGCGAGCGATGAGCCGGGGCGGACGACGGAACCCGGCCACGGCCTGCCCGGCGTGCCGGGCGCTAATCTGCCGTGCGTGGACTACCGCGTCGGGGATGTGCTGCGTATCTCCTGCCCGTTCACGTCGACGATCGTCACCGGCGTCGACGAGGCATACGTCAGCGTCCGCTGGCCCTGGTGGGAGATCGACCCGGACGCGGAGGGCGTGTGCTGGAACGGCGAGGTGGCCCTGGGCCGCGCCGATCCGGACGAGTTGTACGCGATCGACCCGCCCGCTCCCCACCTCGCACCCGGTGATAGGTGCCGGGTCGGTATCCCGGCGCGGGTCATCCACGTCATCGAGGTTCACGAGTACGACCCGCCGCAGGAGACGGGCTGGCTGCCCCGCCCGAGCCTTAGCCTGGTTGTCCTGCGTGCCGGTGAGGCTCCGGACGCGGCATCGGAGTTCCAGGGCACGAGCATCGAGCCCGGCGGCGGTGTTCCGTTCACGCTCGAACTGGTTTTCCGGCCGTACGCCTGCCTAGAGGTCGGCGACGACGTTGCCGACGCCGACGGTCGTGCGTGGCGCTTCGACGGTCCATGGACCTGGACTGCTTACGATGGCGCGGGGGGTGTGCCGGCCTGGCCGCTGACCCTACTGGCCGGCGGAGCGGATTCGGTAGCGGTAGCGGCCGCGACCTCTACCGGATCACACGAAGCCGAAGCCACCCGCTGGCGCCGAGCTGCTGGCTTGCAAGACGAGGCCCAGACCCGCTGAGCAGGCCACGGCGCCCAGAGCTACCAACGGCCGCCGTGGTATCCGGATCTGGCCGCGATCCGCGCGCTACATACTGTCAGTCGTCGTCGTCCTCGTCGTGGCTGCCGGTGGGAAACAGCAGCATGTCCGCGACGAAGCAGGTCACGGCACCGGTGGTGTCGTAGCCGATCCAGGTGGGGTAGGTGCCGTCGCCCCAGCCGCTGGACCAGGCGACCATGTCCCCTGAGGCGATCGTGCGGTAGCGCGGCTCGACCAGGCCGCCGAGAGTACGCCACACATCCTTCATCCGGTCGCTGGAGTCCGCGTCGACGAAGCAGGCCATGCCGGCGTCCACACCGAAGCCGAAGAACTCCTGGTAGCCCAGGTCGAGGAGTTCCTGGCCGTCGCGCAGTGCCAGTTCCCACCGCACAGCCTGTCGGTCGCCGACGTCGAGGCGGGCGGCGGTGACCCGGCTGTGGCCCGGGTCGTCGACGAAGGTGGCGAGGCTGACCGAGACCGGATACGTCCCGGGCGGCACCGTGACGCTGAAGGGTCTGGCGCCGAGGTCCAGTGAGGAAGGATCATCAGCGATCAAACGGCCGGACGGCAGGTGCAGCTGCCCGGCGGTGTGGACCGACAGGCGAAACTGCCGGTCGTGGTGCTCAACCTGTGCGCCGGGGGTGAACAGGGCCTCGATGCCGTCCGGCTGCAACGGCCGGGGCGGTTGCCACGGCGGGCGGGTTTCTGTTCGTACCGGCAGCGGATGCCGGACCGCGTCGACGATCTCAGCGGGCCCGTCCCCGGCGAGACCCAGCAGGTCCTGCCATCGGCCGAAGTCTGGAATCGGCAGTCGAGGTGGTGGCCGTACCGAGCGCGACTCGCACCGGGCGCCCAGGTCGCCGTGCGGTTCGATGACGTCGATGCGCTCATCCGAAAGGCGGTACGTGGCGGATGTCCGGGCCGCGACATGCGGATACTCGTATTCGCCCACATCGGGCGGGCCGTTCCAGGTGAAGGCCTGGCGCAGGAACAGATCACCGTCGGGAGTGCCGCGCAGCAGGTGCCTGGACACCTGCCGGCCGGCAACGTCGAAGCGCGACACGCAGCAGTACCCGTCAGCCCAGGAGAGATCCATCACCGCATGCCGCCGACCGTCGATCAACAGCACGACGGTGTACGGCTCGCCGGCCGCGTCGCGGACCATAGCAGCGGTTGGGGTCAACGGGTTGACCACCCCGCCGTCCCACCCGTCGCAGTACACGGCCTCAAACCTCGGCAGCACGGCGACGACCATACAGGCCGTCGCCGGTTGTCATGAGCCAACCGAGGTCAGGTGCGCGCTTCTAGCCGCGATCCGCGTGGGCGGTGCGCAGCGCCCGGGCTAGCAGGTCGGGAAGAAGCGAAGCTGATTGGCAGGGACACGGCTGGCATGATCATGCGACGCGGACGGCGACCGGCCCGGACGCCGCGGTTACCGAAGGTGATGCCAGTGGGACTCTTCAAACGGCGACCGTCGACTCCCGTCGGGCGGCTCATGGCCGCCGCCGGGCTGCCCATTGCGGGTGGTGAGATCCCGGTGCGGGACGTCGTCATGGACGTGGTGCGACGTAGGAGCGGGCGCGTCACGGCAACCCTTGCCGTCGTCGAGGAGTTGCTGGTTGAGGAGGGCGACGCCTCGCGTATTGCGTTGGATTTTCTCGAGGATCTTCAGAATGCGGCGTCGCACGGGACGGAGGGACTGTTCACCACGGAGGAGTTGCTGCCGTTGCGCGGACCGCGGACCGTCGAGGGCTGGGAGACGGTGGGCCGGTTCTGGGCTGCTGTCGTCGCCTGGTGCGACGAGAGCGGGGTGGAGCTGGAGTCGAGTGAGTCGCTCCGCGTCGTCGAGCATCCGGAACTGCGGTCGATCATGTGGCCGTCGTGCCGCAGCCTCGCTGACGGGCGACGGGTAGGTCTCAGCGAGGTGGTGCTGTACGAGAAGGCGGTTGGCGCGCCGATGGCCGGCTTCCGTCGCCGCCCGACGGCATGACCAGCACCACCGCGGCCGGAACTGGTGCCCCAGCGTGTGGCCGGAAATCGGGGGAGCACGATGGGAGCAGCCGGGCGCACTGAACGGCGTTGAACTGCATCCAACGGCACCGAACGGCGCCCAACGGCATACGCCCCGACCTGCGGTCGTGCGTTTCCCCAGGTCAGAGTCAGTGCAGCGTCCTGCTTCACACGGAGTGCTCAGCGGTTTGCGCAGCAGTCGACAGCAATCTATGTTGCCTGGCAGGGGAGTATGCGCAGGTCGCTGCGGTAAGGAGCTGGTGGATGGCCTGGCCTTGCAAGTGGGAGCAGATTGGGTGCAGGTTGGCGAAGTGGTCTCCGCGCCCGAAGTGCTCATCGACATCGGACAGGGACGAGGGCTTTGACCTGCGGTGATGCGGTCGAGCGGTGCGGCGTGACCTCCCAGAGAAGACCGAAGTGGTCAGTGTTGGCTGCTCCCCGCCTGGCTGCTGACGGCTTGTCGTCCTGGGCCCGCTGACACCAGTCATCGGGACCATCCTGCATCGACGTGCGGTTCTGGATCCGCCACGGCGAAGTCGGTAGGGATTCCGACAGCTGAGACTCGAATCCCACCGGCAGCCCTCTGACCAGGACTTCCTGGGCGGTGACCTCTTCGGCGCGCCCGAAGGAATCAGCTTGTTAGCCACTTCGCGGGGCCGAGGGCCGGGCGGCCGGTGGGGGCTGAGACGATCGAGTGACCAGGATGGGCCGCCGATCGACGTCGCCACCGACCGCGATGGGCGGCATCAAAGACAGCTTGATCGGGTGCACTGACATGAAACTGGGCTTGAGTGGTCGGCGGCAGCATCGGGGCGACGCCCCGATGAAGGTCGTCTGCTCCGGTCGGGTGGTTATGCCGCGGGGTTGAGCTCGACGGTGTACCCGAGAGATTCGATCTTGCGCTTGAGTTTGGCGGCGAGGGCTTCAGGGTCTTCCTCACGGCGGGTGTAGTAGTCGGCGCCAAGTTCCTGGTAGGTGCCGCCGTGGGTCAGCAGGTGCCAGACGATGGTCAGGATGGTGTGGGCGACGGCGACCGCCGCTTTGGGTCCGGACTTCTTACCCATCCGCCTTTTCAGCCGGCGCAGCCGGGCGCCGAGTCGGCTGTGGGTGTGGTCGGTGGCCCAGGCCGCCTCGACCAGGATGGTGCACAGGTGGGCGTTGCCGTGGCGGGTTGTCCCGCCCCGGGTTTGATGGAGACATCGAACACCCGGAGGATTCACTGTCATGGCGGCACCACGGAAGTACCCGGACGAGTTGCGTGAGCGGGCCACGCGGTTGGCGGTCGAGGCGAGGCG
>JBARAE010000045.1:0-6324 GCA_049791715.1 Micromonospora sp. | reverse complement strand
GGGTGGTACACGTCAGCAACGGCCAGGTCGAGCCTGACCAGTTCATCCACGGCGCACCAGACCGCGACGTCGACGACCGCGTGCATCTCTACGGCGGAACGACACGGCCAGGAGGCTAGTGCCATTGCCAACAGCCCCGGCTGACGCGCAGACGCGGCATGAGAGTGCCCGGTGCCGGCCCCTCGACGCAGCGAAGCGAAGCACCCGGATGCCGGGCGACGTCGCGCGAGTGAGCGAGGACTCAGCGGGCGGGCACCGGCTCGGACGACGGCCGCCACTCTCGCCTGATCAGCCCGTAGACCCACGAGTCAGAGACCTCGCCGTTCACGACGCAGTCTTCCCGCAACGTCCCTTCACGCACGAACCCGAGCTTCTCCAGCACGCGGGCAGATGCCACGTTGCGTGTATCGGTCTCAGCCTGGACGCGATTCAGGTCCAGCTTGTCGAATGCCCACCGCAGCAAAGCGCGCGCGGCCTCCGTCGCGTAGCCGTGGCCCCACGCTGCATCGTCGAAGCAGTAGCCCAGCGATGCGCTGCGGTAGTCCGGGTTCCACCGGTTCAGGCTGCACCAGCCGATGAACGCCCCGTCGGAGACACGATCCACGGCCAGCCGAGCCCCGGTGCCCCCCTCTGCCATCTGCCGGCAAGCCGTTATGAACCGCTCGGAGCGCACACGTTCGCTCCACGGCGGCGCGTCCCAGTAGCGCAACACGTAAGCGCTGCTGTGCAGCGCGAAGAGGTCGTTCGCATCCGCGTCGTCGAAGGGACGCAGTCGCAGCCGAGCGGTGTGCAGCGTGGGGGTGGGCAGCGACATGAGTGCCATGTTGCCACTCTCAGTGGGCGGACAGGGAGACGTGCCAGCCCATCGGCATGGCCGGACGCTTCGTCGGCGGCCAACCTGCCGCCCCTAGTTCGCCGGACGCTCGGATCACCTCGCCGGGCACCACAAGGGCTACCCCCCTCCTCGGACGGGGAGACTGGACGGTCTACGACTCCCCGACGAGGAGATCCACTCCCCGACAGATCTACCTTGCCCGGCCTCGACCTATGAAGACTCGGCCTCGCGGGAGCTGCGCAGTGCGCCGACGGCCACCAGTCCGGGGCCGGCGAACGCGATCGCGGCCTCTATTGCCCGCGACACCTGAGGGAAGCCTTCCGATGATGTGCGTACCGCCACCCCTACCTGCAGGAAGGCGCCGTCGGGAGGTTCGGCCGTGATCCACCAGCCTGACCATGCCGCGGCCAGATCCGAGTATGCGCGAGCCGCTCCGAGTGACAGCAGGAACAACCCCACCGGGAGGAGCCACCGCTGGTCGGCCCGCCACCCTGACAGCGCGAGTGCCGCAATGGCCACGAGGGCAGCGAACAGCGCCGGCCACACCACCCCGACCAGGTCGAGCAGCGGAGAACGGCCGAACTCCCGCGCGATGCTCAGCCCGAACCAGGCGAACAGCAGCAGCGCGAGGACTGTCGTCGCCACACCCCGCCGCCTACCGCGAGCCGGCAACGGCAACACACCGGCCGCCAGACCGAGAACGCCAAACAACAGACCCAGCGCGGCAAGCCTTTCCCGGTCGATCCCCTCCCGCCAACGCGCCAACATGGCCGGCCTGGTTATCCCCTGGCCGGATGTCAGCCAGGCTGCTTCATCGACCTGCCCCTGATACCCGAACAGTCTCATCGCCGCCACCACGGCAAGTAGCCCGATACCGGCGGCAACGGCCCACCTCACGCGGCGCACACCCCGGGAAACCAGCACGTATCCGAACAGCGCGAGCAGCATGACCAGGCCGAACTGCAGTGACGCGGCTGGCATGGCGAGCACCGCCGCCGCAACCGAGAGCAGACCACTCACGATGAATGCCAGGAGCAGGCCGACCGAAAGACGCATGGCCAAGATCGTGACACATGAGCCGGAAGCGGGCGTAGCCCCAAATCCTTAGCCGTCGTTGCTCCCCGTACTGCGACCACCTTCAGGTGGTAAGGGGCCGCGCGTGCTCAGCGGCATGAGCGTGCGCTCGCGTCGCGTACAGAGTTCCCCCACCTACATCCGCCTTGCGATGATCCAGTGGTGACCTCCTACGTGTCCCACACCACCGTGGACTGTGCCGACGCCTACGCCTTGTCTCGTTGGTGGCAAGGCGTTCTCGACTACAGCGAGAACCCAGACGATCCGAACGAGCCCGGCCACGAGGAATGCATGATCTACTCCCGGGACGGGCGGCACCGCCTGCTCTTCATCGAGGTGCCGGAAGTGAAGCAGGTCAAGAACAGGATCCATCTCGACCTGCGTCCTGTCGACGGCACGCGCGACGCCGAGCTGGCGCGGCTGACCGGGCTCGGTGCGGCCGTCGTGGCTGACCGCCGCGAGGCCGACGGAACGGGATGGGTTGTGCTTGCCGATCCGGAAGGCAACGAGTTCTGCATTCTTCGCAGCGACGCCGAGATCGCCGGCGGGCGGCCATGACGGCGTTGGGCTCGCCGATGTAGCCGGTCACTACGTCCACTCATCGGCATCCGGACGGCATCCCGGCCAGCTCGGCGTGACGTTAGTGACGCGTTCCCTGCCGCTGGGTCGTCACCGGGTCGCTGGCTCGCCGTGCCAGCATGGCTTCGTGCGTAACCAGCAACGCCTACGAACACGGACGCCCGAGTCGCGAGCCTTCGCGGAGCGCGTACAGCTCGTCATGAACCTGACCTCGCGCCTCAACGTGCTGCCGTTTGACGACCTCGACGCGCGCAGGATCGTACTCGCCGAGATCTTCGGTGAACCGGTCCCCGACTCTCTGTCCATTCTGCCCCCTTTCTATTGCGACTACGGGCTTGGAGCGTCGTTCGGAGAGCGCGTGTTCATCAATCAGGGATGCTTCTTCCTCGACTACGGGGGCATCACCATCGGTGACCGCGTCCTGATCGGTCCACGAGTGACGCTGAGCACCGCCGGGCACCCCGTCGAGCTCGACGAACGGTACGACTTCATCACGCACGCGCCGATCGTCATCGAGGATGATGTGTGGATCGGCGCCGCAGCCACGGTCACCCCTGGAGTGACAATCGGTCGCGGCTCGGTCATCGGCGCGGGCGCTGTTGTCGCGAAGGACGTGCCGCCGCTCAGTCTGGTGACGGCAACAAGCGTTGTCGAGCGAAAGCGTCTGAGGCCGACGTCCATCGCAACCTCCTGAACCCTGTGGCCGGCCCGCGCACGTCGGCAGATCGGCATGGTTGGTGGCGCCATCCGGACTCATTGGGCTTCATGCACGGCGCCGACGGGTCGGAAGCTGCTGCCGCTCTGCCGGTCGTCTGAGGCTCCTGCCCGGCGGGCGTGCGATAGGTTGCCCGCCATGACTGAGCTCGGACGCCCGAGAGGCGCCCCGGCCTTTCCGTGGTCGATCTCGACGGAGCGATGATCGGCACCATCGAGCTCAGGCCCGGCAGCCGGGCGGATCCGCGAGGTCGCCGATCGGTCGTCGGCCTCGGCGCGGCGCTTGACCTAGTGGAGCACTGCCGCGACGGGGAGCCCACCGAAGATCGAAGCCACCCGGGCGGGTGAGCTAGAGCGTGATCCAGTAGTGCCGCACGGAGCCGAGGTCAGTGTCCCGGACGCCCTCGAGGAGGCCGCCCTGGCGCTCGATCGTCTTCGCCGAAGCGACATTGCCGGCCTCGCAGACGATCAGCACCCGGTCCAGGCCGAGCACCCGCGCCTCGCCCAGCATTCGCCCCAGCGCCCAGGTCGCCAGCCCACGCCGGCGTCCGGATGGCCGGATGCCGTACCCGATGTGGCCCATCCGCAGCACGACGTCGCTGAGCTTGTGTCGCAGCACGATCCCGCCGAGCACCCGGTCGCCCTCCACGATCCATCGGTACGTGCCATGCACCCGGCCGGGGTGAAGCGGCTTCGCCGGATCTGACGCGTCGGTCAGCCGGCTCACCCAGGCGGCGAATCCCGCCGGCGAGTCCACTTCGTCCGATGGCCGCAGCCCGAAGCCGTCCTCGTGGGTGCCGGGACCCCACTCGTGATGCGCCTCCAGCCAGGCGGTGTACAGGCTGACGGTGGGCGCGATCAGTTCGGGCACCCGCCGATGCTAGCGGGCCCGGCGAGCAGCGACTGACCGCCGAGGAGACCCGCACAGCGGGGTGATCAGCCTCCGAAGCGGCGCCAGGCGTCGTCGGCCACGGCGTTGACGCTGTCGCCTGCGGCGACGACGTCCGCGGCGGTGAACCGTTCCGCTTCCCCCGCACGCCAGCGGATCGCCCGGTGCGCCAGATCGGCGTACTCGGGGAACAGCTCCGCGAGGTACTCCCCTGCTGCCGCCTTCGAGATGATGTCCCCATGGGCCAGCGTGTAGTGCAGCCGCGCGGGTCCGAGCACGAACCAGGGGACGACCGTGCCGTCCGTCACCGCGTCCGGGGCCACCCCGGCCAGCTCTGCCGGGAACGTCGCCACCGCCGCCTGCCAGTACTCCCGCAGGTTGTCGAGGTGGTAACGGCGCAACTGCTCCCCATCGACCCGCACCCCCAGGTCGGCGACCGCCGGGCCGCGAACCGGGATGCCGTACCGCTGCAAGGTCAGCCACAGCACCGGGGTGAGCTCCCCGCAGGGCTGGTCGGTCCTGAACTCGCCATTGACGACGAACGGCACGGCACGCCGATCGCTTGGCCAGGTTGCCGCCACCGCGGGCTCGAGGTAGACGCCGTCGAAGTGGGGTGACCGGGGCATCGCCGCATGGATCCTCGCCAGCTGGGCGAGGTCGTCGCCGGTCGGCGGGCGCGACGTCATGATGACGACGTCGACGTCACTGACGGCCGGCTGCCAGGCGCCGAGCGCGGCGGACCCGACGACGTAGAGGCCTCGCACGTAGCCGGGAAGCGCCTGATCAGCCGCTTGGAGATAGGCCATCGTGAGCTCTTCCACCACGAACGCGACCGTACCGTCTGGACCGACCTTCAGCTGACCGCGACGTCGAAGCTCGCGCCCAGCCGTTCCGCACCGATTGATCGACAGTGGGCACCGGCTGCGTACGATGCCCCGGGCATCCCCTCGCCGGTGGAGGTAGCGACGGATGGCAGGCCAGCAGGACGGGTTCGCCCTCGGCGTCGATCTCGGCACGTGCAACACGGTGGCCGTGCTGCGCTGGCCGGACGGGCGTACCCGGCCGTTGCTCGTCGACGGGCAGCCCGTCCTTCCCTCCGGGGTGTACGCGGACGCGGACGGCCGCCTGCACGTCGGCCGGGACGCGCAGCGACTGGCGCAGGTGGACCCGGACCGGTACGAGCCGAACCCGAAGCGCCGCGTCGACGAGCCGGACGTCGCGCTCGGGGGCCGTCGGCACACCCCGGCCGAACTGCTCGCCGCAGTCCTGCGCACGGTCGGCGAGGCGGCAGTCGGCGCGGCCGGGTTCCTGCCGCCCGCGGTGGTCACCTGCCCGGCCACCTGGGACGCGGGCCGTCGCCAGGTGCTCGTGGACGCACTCGCGCTGGCCGGCTGGCCGTCGGCGGCCGAGCACACCATGTCCGGCCCCACCCCGCCGGGGACCCGGCTGCTGCGTGAGCCGGTGGCCGCCGCCCGCTACTACACCGAGGTGCTGCGCCGGCCGGTACCGGTCGGTGGCGCCGTCGCGGTCTTCGACTTCGGCGGCGGGACGCTGGACGTCGCCGTGGTGCGCAACGAGGGCGCCGACCCGTGGGGCGACTCCGGCTTCACCGTCGTCTCCTGCGGCGGCCTGGACGACCTGGGCGGCCTGGACCTCGACGCCGCCCTCGTCGGCCTGCTCGGCGACCGGCTGGCCGGCGTGCATCCGGCGCAGTGGGCCCGGCTGACCGACCCCGGGAACGCGACGCAGTGGCGGGACCGACTCCAGTTCACCGAGAACGTCCGGGGCGCCAAGGAGATGCTGTCCCGGGCCACGGTCGCGCCGGTGGCCGTACCGGGGGTGGAGTCGGCCGTTCCGCTCACCCGGGACGACCTCGAACGGGTCGCCACGCCGCTGCTGGCCCGCGCCGTCGCCGAGAGCCGGCGGGTGATCACCGCCGCCGGGCTCGGGCCCGAACAGCTGGCCGGTCTCTTCCTGGTCGGCGGCTCGTCGCGGATCCCGCTGGTGGCCCGGATGCTGCACGCCGAGCTGGGCGTCGCACCCACGGTGCTGGAACAGCCGGAACTGCCGGTCGCCGAGGGCGCACTGACCGACCTGCCGCTGCGGCGTACCGGACCGGCTCCTGCGCCGCTGCTCCCCGCGCCCGCCGGTCCCGCCACCACGGTGCCCGTCGCGGACGGCACTTCTCCGCTGACGGCGGCGCGCCCGTGGCCGGCCGCACCGCATCGCACGC
>JBARAE010000044.1:0-1949 GCA_049791715.1 Micromonospora sp. | reverse complement strand
CACCCGGCCGACCTCGCGCAGCCACCGCCAGGTGTCCGCGACCGTCTCGGCCGCCGGGCGGCAGACCAGCCCCGCCGCGTACGCCCGCTCCACGTCGCGCTCCAGCATCCAGCGGTACTCGTGCCCGAGCGGAACCCAGATCGGCAGGTCGTTCCAGGGCACGACACCGCCGGCCAGGATCGGCTCGGGATCGGTCCACCGCAGGACGGCGTCCGAGCCGGTCACCGCGACGGCCGCGTCGAGCAGCTCGCCCATCGTCGCGTGCCCGGTGCGGCTCACCACGTTGTACGCCCCACCGACGCCCTCCGCGCCCCGGTCCAGCAGCCAGGCCGCCAGGTCGCGCACATCGACGTACTGGATCGGCAGGTCCGACGGGCCGGGGGCGAGCACCTCGCCACCGCGGGCGATCCGGTTCAGCCACCAGGGCAGCCGCCCGATGTCCTCCCCCGGCCCGAGGATCAGCCCGGCGCGGACCAGCAGCGCGCGGTCGCCGAAGACCTCCACTGCGGCCCGTTCCCCGCCGGCCTTCAGGCGCGGGTAGTCGCCGTCGAGCGCGTCGGCGTCCGCCTCGACGAGCGGCGCGTCCTCGTCCGAGCCGGGCTCCACCGGCTCGGCGTAGACCGAGCCGCTGGAGACGTAGACGTAGTGGCCCACCGAGCCGGCCAGCGCCCGCGCCGCCTGCCGCACCGCCCGGGGCGCGCCGTCCCAGGTGTCCACCACGACGTCCCACTCGCCGCCGGCCAGCTCGGAGAGTCCGTCCGGCGCCGTCCGGTCACCCCGCAACCGATGTACGCCCTCGGGCACCTTGCCGTGCAGGCCCCGGTTGAACACCGTGACCGCCCAGCCGCGACGTACCGCCTCGGTCACGACCGCCCCGCCGACAAATCCCGTTCCGCCCAGTACCAGGAGTCTCATGGGTTCAGCCTGCCCGGCTCGGGGTGGGTCGCGGCGGCCTGTTCACGGTCAGCGGATCTGCCGTGGGCAGAAGGCTCGTCCACCCGGGGCGTGCCCGTGGGGCGGCTGACGCCCGGTTTGGCGGGCGACGATGGGGCTGTCTGGGGGTTTGTGTCCGGTTTGGGGGTGTGACCGGCGGCATCCTGGGGCTGGAATCGTGGCGGGGGTGGGGGCGTTACACATCCCCGACGGCCGAGGTAGCAGCCCGCCCTCGCGGGATGTCGCTGGATGGCCTGGCCCCGGAATGATGGCGGGCCGCCGGTCGTTACACATGGTCCCGGCGCCGCGAGCAGGCGATCCCCCTCGCCCCGTGGCCGACCCGGACGAAGACTTCCCCCTCTTGATCTTTTCAGCGCCTTCCGTGGTGCTTGCGCACCTGCCGACCCCCATCGGTGTGTGCGTCGACCCCCGAATGGAGCTTTCCCATGAACACGATGCTGCGTAAGAGCGTTCTTGGTGTTGCTGGTCTGGCTTTCGCCGGTGGCGTGTTCGCCGGCCCGATGACCGCCCACGCCGCCACCCCGGTGGACGCCAAGCCGACCGCCGTCGCCGTGCAGGCCGACAAGCCCGACAAGGCGAAGCTGATTCCGCATGGTGTGCAGGGCGCCCAGTCCACGATCACCCTGAACGACGAGCAGACCGCCAACGCGAAGGCGATCATCGCCGCGACGAAGAAGGCCGGACTGCCCGAGCGGGCCGCCGTGATCTCGATCGGCACCAGCCTGCAGGAGTCGAAGCTGGAGAACCTGGGCCACCTCGGCGACAAGAATGATCACGACTCGCTGGGCCTGTTCCAGCAGCGCCCGAGCTCGGGTTGGGGTACGCCGGAGCAGATCACCAACCCCGAGTACTCGACGATGGCGTTCGAGAAGGGCCTCAAGCAGATCGACGGCTGGCAGGACATGCCGCTGACCCAGGCCGCGCAGACGGTGCAGGTGTCGGCCTACCCGGACGCCTACGCCCAGTGGGAGCAGCAGGCCGCCGACCTCGTCGCC
>JBARAE010000043.1:0-13885 GCA_049791715.1 Micromonospora sp. | reverse complement strand
GAGCAGCCCACCGGCCCGGCACGCCTCGAAGACCCTGACCGTCATCCCCGGGTCCGGCTCGGTGGTGCCCGGGCGGACGAACTCGATGCCCAGCATCAGCCCCTTGCCGCGTACCTCGGCAACGCAGTCGAGGCCGCCCACCGCGGACCGCAGGCCGTCGGCGAGGATCGCGCCGACACGGGCCGCGTTGGCCTGGAGGTCGTGGTCGAGCAGGTAGTCGAGGACCGCGTTGCCGGCGGCGGTGGAGATCGGGTTGCCGCCGAAGGTGGAGAAGCTGATCGCCGGCACCGACTCCAGCACGTCGGCCCGGCCGACCACCCCGGCCAGGGCGAAGCCGTTGCCGATGCCCTTGGCGAAGGTGAGCAGGTCCGGGGTGACCCCGTGCGCCTGGTAGCCCCAGAAGTGCTCGCCGGTGCGGCCCCAGCCGGTCTGCACCTCGTCGGAGATGAACAGGATGCCGGACTCGTCGAGCACCTTCTTCCAGGCGGCGAAAAGCCCGTCCGGGGCGTGCACGAAGCCGCCGACGCCCTGGATCGGCTCGGCGATCAGGCAGGCCACGTCGCCGGCGGTCTGGGTGGCGAGCACCTCGCGCAGGTCCTCCACCGCCGCGTCCACCTGGTCCTCGGCGCTCAGCCGGGAGAGCAGGCCGCGGACCCGCTCGCCGGAGTGCAGCCAGGCCACCTGGAGCGGGTTGAGCGCACTGGCCGACCAGCTGCGGTTGCCGGTGACGCCCATCGCCGCGTACGACCGGCCGTGGTAGCTGTTGCGCACGGCGAGGATCTGGTGCGAGCGGCGGTAGTTGGTGGCGACCAGCAGCGCCGCCTCGTTCGCCTCGGTGCCGGAGTTGGTGAAGAAGACCCGGGCGTCCGGGATGCCGGAGACCCGGGCGATCTTCTCCGCCAGCTCCACCTGCTGGCGGATCAGGTAGAGGGTGGAGCTGTGCACGATGCCGGTGGCGAGCTGCCGCTCGACCGCCTCCCGGATCTCCGGGATGTCGTAGCCGATCATGTTGGTCAGCACGCCACCGAAGAAGTCCAGGTAGCTGCGTCCCTGCGCGTCGGTCACCCGGCGGCCGGACCCGGAGACCAGCTCGATCGGCTCGGAGTAGTAGAGCGGCATCCAGGACGGGAGCACGGCCCGGTGTCGGGCCAGCAGATCGTCGGTGGTCATCGTCGAACCCTTCAGCGGCTGTTGGCGGTCACCGCACGCTTTCACCATCGCAACGACAGGAACAAGTGTCACGGTGTAGCGCGACCACCCCCGGCGCCTGACACAGCGTCAACGGCCGCGGCGACGCTTTCCGCAAGGGGTAGCGGCATCGACCCACGGTAACGGTGGCGAACTCCCCGGGGAACCGCCGGATTCCGCAGGCCTCACCAGCCCCTCGCCGATCGGCCCGGCGGGCTCGCCGGGAGTCGACCCGCGTGCAACGTAGGGGTCGGACGGTCCGCCGCAGTTAGGATCTTGGCGTGCCGCCGGAGTCCGTCGTGTCGCTGCCCACCGGCCGTCCCGGCGTTCCGGGGACCGTCCTCACCGACGGGATCGGACGGTGGATCGGCTCGGCCCCGCTGCGCGCCCTCGTCGACCGCTTCGGCGGGCGGTGGCCGGCCGGTGACCTCGGTTCCGTGCTCGCCGCGCTGGACGCGTTCTCGGCCCGGCACTGGGACTTCCGCGGCGGCCGGGAACGTCCCGATGCCCGGGAGCCCGCCCTCGACCCCGGCACGGCGGGACTGGTGCTCGACTCGGCCGCCGCGCTCGGGCTGGTCCGGGCCACCCCGCCGGCCCTGCCCCGGTACGCGCACCTGCTGGTACTCGGCGGGCTGGCGCACGCCTGCCTGCGGCGGGTCGGCTACGCCGTCCACCTCCTGCGCACCGGCCCGACGGTCACCGGCGAGGTGGCCGTCCTCGGCAGTTTCCGTCCACTGTCCGAGGTGGAACGGCGGATGCTCACCGAGGCGGGCGTGGCCTCGGGGGACACCGAGGTCGACGTGCTCGACGCGGCGGTGCGGCTCACCCTCGGACTGCCGGGACCGGACGAGGAGGACGGTCACGATGCCGGGCATCCGCACCACTCCTGGTCCTCGCGGACCTACCGGCCGGCCGGGTTACCCCCGGTACGGGTGCTCGCCGCTCCCTCCAGCGAACCGGACCGGCGCCGGGCGCACACCGCCGACACCCAGCGGTTCTGGGCCGAGCACGTGCGGCTCCGCGCCGGCGACCCGGTGCTGATGGTGACCGCGCCGATCTACGTGCCGTTCCAGCACTGCGACGCGCTGCGCACCCTGACCGTCCCGTACGGCTGCGGGATCGACACGGTCGGCGTCGACCCGGCGCTGCCCGCGCTCGCCCGCGTGCCCGAGCCGACGCTCACCCCGGGCCGCTACCTGCAGGAGATCCGCTCGGCGATCCGGTCGATGCGCGCCCTGCACGCGGCGCTGCCGCCCGGCTGACCTGGGTCCTGGTCCGCGGATCAGCGGAACCGGGCGCGGGCGATCGCCCGGGACACCTCGGCCGGGTCGTCCACCTCCAGGACCAGCCGGTCGTACGGCTGGCCCTCCAGTTCGACCAGCAGCACCTCCTCGGCGCGGTGCACGCACCAGAACGACCGCCCGTTGGACCGGGAGAGGTAGCTGCCGGCCATGATCAGGCCCGGCCAGAACGAGCCGGGCAGCCGCCACCCGGAACCCCGGGCGTACGCCTCCGCGCGGGTCACCGGCCGCACGCTCGTGACGGCGGCGGTCGGCACCTGCACGCCCGCCGCGAGTGCCCAGAACCGGTCCGCCCCGGTGAGCCGGACAACCAGCCGCTCCGGGTCGACGTCCACCAGCACCGCCATGATCAGAAGCCTAGTTCGGCGGCCGGTCGCTGCCCAGGGCCGACGACCCCGATCGGGGAGCGGCGCGGGCCGTCGTGTTCAGCGGGTGGTGTCGGCGACCGCCTGCGCGAACACCTCGGAGCGGTGCTCGAAGTTGCGGAACCGGCCGTAGCTCGGGGCGGCCGGGGAGAGCAGCACCACCCCGCCGACCGGAGTGAGCTTGCGGGACAACCCGACCGCGGCGACCAGGTCCTCGGCCATCTCGGTACGGACCCCGGGCAGGCCGGCGAGCGCCTCGACGATCCGCGCTCCGCTGTCCGGGATGCCGATCACGGTGAGCTCCCGCTCGGCCAGGTGATCCCGCAGCGGGGTGTAGTCCAAGCCCCGGTCGGTACCCCCGACGATCACCGTCAGCGGCCTCCCCTCGTACGCGTCGATGGCGTGCATCGCGGCGTACGGGCTGGTCGCCAGGGTGTCGTCGACGAAGGTGAGGCCGGACGGGTCGGCGATCTCGGTGAGCCGGTGCGCAAGGCCCTTGAACTCGGCGACCGCCACCGCGAGGCTGTCCTTCCGGCCGACCACGTCGACGCCGAGCGCGTCGAGCACCGCCAGCGCCACGCAGAGGTTGCCCTCGTTGTGCCGGCCCACCAGCGGCAGCACCGCGCGCGGGAAGAGCGGCTGGTCGCCGAGGTGGAACCACGGGGCGCCGTCGGGGCCGCTGGCGACGTGGGTGGTGTCCGGCGAGCCGGCCCGTACCGCCGCCCGGTCGCCGAGCTCGAGCGCGAGCCGCGGGTCGGCGCCGTTGACCACGACGGTCTGCGGACCGTACGCGAGGAGGTTCAGCTTGTCCTGGTAGTACGCCCGCTCGCCGCCGTGCGCGTCCAGGTGCTCGGGGAAGAGCGCGGTGACCACCGCCACCCGAGGCGAGTCGGTCAGGTCGCTGCACTGGTAGCTGGACAGCTCGAGCACGTACAGGTCGGCCTCGGGCAGGTCGAGCAGCGGCACGCCGATGTTGCCGCCGAAGACGTTGGGCCGGTCCATCGCGGTCAGCAGGTGGCTGATCAGGCTGGACGTGGTGCTCTTGCCCTTGCTGCCGGTAACGCCCACGGTCCGGTCGGCGTGGTCGGCCATCCACAGCGCGGTCCCCTGGGTGACGGTGACGTCGCGCCGGCGCAGCTCGACCATCCACGGATGCGTGTTCGGCACGCCGGGCGAGCGGACCACCACGTCGGCGGCGAGCAGCCGGGCCAGGCCCTCCTCCCCGGTGACCAGGGGCGCCGCCTCGGCCAGCGGCCCCTCCCAGGGCACGGTGAGGAAGTTGGCGGTGTCCACGACGGTGACCAGGCCGGCCGGCTCGTGCGCTGCGATCGCGGTCACCGCCGCCCGGCCCTCCCGGCCGGCCCCCCAGACGGCGACGGTACGTCCGCGCAGGTCAGACAGGCGCACAGGTGATCTCCTCCAGCTCGGCCGGTGCGGCGGTGGTCGGGTCCGGCGCAGTCGGGCACGGCGGACGAACCAGGGCCTAGTATGGCGTGTGCCCAACGAGCAGCTCCGGCGGATGGACGCCTTCACCTTCCCGTCCTACTCCATCGACCTCGGCACCGGCGAGGCGTTGTTCGACTACGCGTTGACCGGCCCGGACGGCGAACAGCGGTTCACCGAGGTGATCGCCCTCCCGCTGCCGGCCGAGCCGCCGTCGGACGAGACGGTGGCCACCCTCGACCGGGTGCTCGAGCTGCTGCACGTGGTCGCCGGCGTCAGCTACTACAAGGCCGCCGCGCCGCACCGGCTGGTGCTGCCGGCCCCGCTGGGCGCGGCCGCCGTCGAGCTGATCACCGCCGTCTACACCAGGGGCCTCGCCGAGTACGCCTACCGCAATCGCCTGCCGCACGTGCTGGACCTGCGTCCCGAGGTGCCGACAGGCGAGGTGACGCCGCCCCGGACGTACGACGACTCGGACCGTCGCCCGCTCTCCGCGGTCGGCGGCGGCAAGGACTCGATCGTCAGCCTGGAGGCGCTGCGCCGCGCCGGTTTCGACCCGGTGCCGTTCTCGGTCAACCCGAACCACGTCATCGTCTCGGTCAACCAGGCCTCCGACCTCACCCCGCTGGCCGCCCGCCGCCGGATCGACCCGGTGCTGTTCGACCTCAACGCGGCCGGCGCGCTCAACGGGCACATCCCGGTCACCGCGATCAACTCGCTGATCGCGGTTGCCACCGCCGTGCTGCACGGGCTCGGCCCGGTGGTGATGTCCAACGAGCGCTCCGCGTCCGACCCGAACCTGGTCTGGAACGGCCACGAGATCAACCACCAGTGGTCCAAGGGCGTCGAGGCGGAGGGGATGCTGCGGGCGGCGCTGGCCGAGCACGCCGGGCTCACCGAGCCGTACTTCTCGCTGCTGCGGTCGCTGTCCGAGCTGCACATCGCCCGGCTCTTCGCCGAGATCGACCGGTACGACGACGTGGTGACCAGCTGCAACGCCGCGTTCAAGCTGCGCGACGCGAGCGAGCGCTGGTGCCGCGACTGCCCGAAGTGCCGGTTCGTCTACCTCGCCATGGCGCCGTTCATGCCCCGCGAGCGGATCACCCACATCTTCGGCGGCGACATGTTGGCTGACGAATCGCAGATCCCCGGCTACCGGGAACTGCTGGGCGTGGACGGGCACAAGCCGTTCGAGTGCGTGGGTGAGGTCGAGGAGTCGGTGGTGGCGTTGAGCCTCCTCGCCGAACAGGGCCAGTGGCGGGACGCCCCGGTGGTGCGCGCCCTGGTGGAGGCGGTTCCCGACACCGCCTGGTCGGCGGCGGCGACCTCGGACGTCTTCACCCCCGGCGGCCCGAACTTCGTCCCGCCCGCGTACGCCAAGGCCCTCACCGCGCTGGCCTGACCACCGGATCGGCCGGAGCTGGCCGAACCGGCCCGTCGCCCGGCCGACCTCGACGACACTGGAGGCGTCCGTCCGCCCGGCGTCGGAAGGTGCGGTGAGCCCGATGACCCAGACTCTCGTGATGGCCGCCGAGCAGCGGCAGGCCGACCGCGATCAGGCGGCGGCCGTCGGCGAGGCGGAGGGCCGAGCGACCCTGGCGCTGCTGCGGCAACTTCGGGGCGACGACTGGCAGCGGGGAACGGACGCCACCGAATGGGACGTCCGCACGATGGTCGCGCATCTCGTCGCGCAGGCCGAGGACGCGCTGCGGCTGCGGACGATGCTGCGCCGCGAGCTCGTGGGGCGCCTCCACCTCCGCGGCAAGATCCCCGTCGACTCCCACATGGCCGTCGGCGTCGAGGAACACCGGTCGGACCCGGGGCCGGAGCTGGTCGAGCGGTTCGCGGTGCTGTGGCCGCGGGCCGTACACGCCCGGTGGCGTCGGTCCGCGCTGCTGCGCCGCGCCCCGATGAGCCTGGGGATACCGGGGCTGCCGCGCGTCCGCGTCGCGTACCTGCTCGACGTCATCCTCAACCGCGACCTGTGGATGCACCGGGTGGACCTGGCCCGGGCCACCGGCAAGCTGTTCATCATCGCCGAGCACGACCGGCACATCGTCGCCCAGGCCATGCGCGACCTGGCGCTCGAGTGGACGGCGGCACCGGTCGCGCTGGAACTCACCGGCCCGGCCGGCGGCTCGTGGCTGATCGGCTCGGGCGATCCGGCGGCGGTGGTCCGCGCCGACGCGGTCGGCTACCTGCGCGCCCTGGCGGGCCGCGACGACAACGTGGACCTGGACCTCATCTCCGGTAATCAGGCCCTCCTGGCCCGGCTCCGCCGGACCCGACTCCCGTTCTGACCCACCCTCCGCGGCTCAGGTGTCGCGGACCGCGTCCAGCGCGAGCAGGGCGACGTGCAGGGAGAGGCAGGCCTCCACCGAGTCGAGGTCCACGTCGAGGATCCGGCCGATCCGGGCCAGCCGCTCGTAGAACGCCGGCCGGGACAGGTGCGCCGCGGCGGCCGCCGCCGACTTGTTGCGGCCCTGTTCCAGGTACGCCCGCAGGGTGCCGAGCAGCTGCTCCCGGGGGTGCTGGGCGTCGTACGCCAGGAGTGCCCCGAGTTCCCGCTCGACGAAGGTCTGCAACCGGGGCTCGTCCCGCAGCAGGTGCAGCAGGCCGGCGAGCCCGACGTGCGGCAGCCGGAAGATCGGCAGGTCCCGCCGGTCCCGCCGGGCCGCCTCGGCGATCTGCCGCGCCTCCACCAGTGAGCGGCCGGCCTCCCGCAGGCTGCCCGCCCCGGAACCGGCGGCCACGATCACGGCCGCCGGGCCTCCCGAGGTCGGCGATCGAAGCGGAGCGATGCCGGTGGCGCCCGACCGGGCGGGGGCGTCGGTCGACCGGGCGGTGCCCGGGGAGGCGGACCGGACGGGGGTGTCGGTCGACCGGGCGGCACCTGGGGAGGCGGACCGGATCGGGGCATCGGTGTGCCGGCCGACGGCGGCGGTTGGGCGGGGCGCGGGCGGCCGGGCCGGGGCGGCGTCGAGGCGTACCCGACGCAGCGCGGCGGCGAACGCGGCGAGCGCCTTCTCCTCGGCGGCCTGGTCGGGCAGGGCCAGCAGCGCGCCGACCGCGTGGTCGTCCACGGCGCTGGTGAGGGCGGTCAGCTTGGCCTCGCGCAGCGCCTGGCCGACCGCCTCGGCCAGGTCCCGCAGCCGGGCCGGGCCCGAGTCCCCGGGCAGCCCGGTCTCCCCGACCGGGGTGGTCTCCGCCGGGTCGTCGGCGCGGTGGCGGACCACCACGCCGACCAGGTAGCGGCGGTCCAGCGCCACCCCCAGCGCCTTGGCCCGCAGGGCGATCTCGTCGACCGGGCGGGAGTGGTCCAGCAGGGCGGTGAGCAGGGTGCGGTGGATCTGCCGTTCCAGCCCCTCGGCGTCGCGCCGGATGAGCCGGCCCAACGCCAGGGTGGAGGCGGCCCGCTCGATGAGGATGGTCAGCCGGCTGGGCGGGGTGCCGGGGGTGCGGGTGGCGTCGCCCGGGTCGGCGCGCCGGGTCGGGGACGGGCCGCTCGTCGCTCCCTGCTCGGCGTCGGCCGTCGCGGGGGTCGGTTCATCCTCCGGCGTCGACCCGTCTACACCGTCGCCGACCACCAGGCCGCCCCGCACACCGGTGGTCAGCTCGTTCCCGGCCGGCCAGCGCAGCAGCAGCCGGCCCCAGTCCTGCCCGCGGGCGCCGACGGTGGTCACCAGCCAGCCGCTGTCCGGGTCGTACGCGGTCCGCCCCGCCGGCCGGATCCGCCGGGAGTGCTGCTCCCAGCCGTCCAGCAGCAGCTCCGCGCTCTCCCCCGCCGGGTCGTAGGCGAGGACCTGCCGGGACAGGTTCTCCAGCACCACCGGGCAACCGGCGAGCTCGGCGGCCTGGCGGACCACCTCGGCGGGGCCGGCGCCCTCCACGGAGAGCTCGGTGAACCGTTGGTGGATCTCTTCGGTGGCGCGCAGCTCGGCGAGCTGGGCGTCCACGATCAGGGCGTGCACCGCCTCGGTGATGCGGACGAACGGGGTGGCCCGCCGCAGCTCGACCAGGGGCAGCCCGCGCCGCTCGGCGGCGGCCGCCATGACCCGGGGCACCCCACTGACGTAGCGACGGCCCAGCTCGACGACCAGCCCGGAGACGCCGACGTCGGCCAGGTCCCCGATGAACGCGCGCAGGCCGGCGTCATCGGCGGGCAGCCCGATACCGGTGGTGAGCACCAGTTCGCCACCGCCGAGCAGGGTGGCGATGTCGGGCACCTCGGCCACGTGCACCCAGCGCACCGGCCGGTCCAGGCCCGCGTCCCCGGCGACCAGGCGCGGGGCGCCGTGGCGGACGGGGTCGAGAGCGAGAACCTCACGGACGGTAGGGAACACGGCCGTCACGCTACCGTGCGTCACCGCGGATCTCGACAGCCCGCCGGACCGGAGTTCAGAGCGGGTCGTCCCGGCCGAGTTCCCAGCACGCGACCGCGGTGGCGGCGGCGACGTTGAGCGAGTCGACGCCACGCCGCATCGGGATCACCACCCGCACGTCACTGGCGTCCATCGCCGCCCGGGTCAGGCCGGCCCCCTCGGCGCCCATCAGCAGCGCCGCCCGGGCCCGCTGAGCGGCGTCGAGGCGCTGGATCGGCACCGCGTCCGGCGCGGGCGTCATCGCCAGCACCGTGAAACCGGCCGCCCGGACCTGGGCCAGCGCGTCCGGCCAGGGGTCCAGCTTCGCGTACGGGATGGCGAAGACCTCCCCCATGCTGACCCGGACGCTGCGCCGGTAGAGCGGATCGGCGCAGGTCGGCGAGAGCAGCACGGCGTCCACGCCGAGGGCGGCCACGGCCCGGAAGATCGCGCCGAGATTGGTGTGGTTGTTGACGTCCTCGAGGATCACCACCCGACGGGCGGTGGCGAGCACCTCGGCGGCGGCCGGCAGCGGCTTGCGGCGGAACGAGGCCAGCACGCCCCGGTGCACGTGGAAGCCGGTGGCCCGCTGCAGCACCTCCTGCGTGGCGGCGTAGACCGGCGCGTCCCCGGTGTCCAGGTCGGCGAGCTGATCGACCCGTTTGGCGTCGACCAGGTACGACCGGGCCGGGTAGCCGGCCCGCAGCGCCCGCCGCAGCACCAGCTCCCCCTCGGCGATGAACAGCCCGTGCGGGGGCTCCCAGCGGGTCCGCAGCTCCACGTCGGTCAGCGCGCGGTAGTCGGCGATCCGCTCGTCGTCGGGGTCGGTGATCTCGTGGACGGGCACCCGACGATTCTGCCTGGCGGCTCCCGGCCGCCGGGCGGTGGGCGGCATCGCCTGCCGGACGGGAGTGTCCGGGGAGCGACGCCACCCCGACCGGTCACACCCGCTCGTAGCGAAGCAGCACCGACCGGCCGTCGAAGCGCCGGGTCTCGACGAGCCGCAGGTCGAGGCGATCCTTGTCCGGAAAGACGGGCTTGCCGCCGCCGAGGACCACCGGGTGCACGACGACCTGGTACTCGTCGATCAGGTCCAGCCCGGTCAGCGCCGCCGCGGCGCCGGAGCCGCCGGTGAGCAGCAGTTCGCCGCCCGGCTGTGCCTTGAGCTCGGCGACATCGGCGGCCAGGTCGCGGCCGATCACCCGGGCGTCGTACTCGGCGCGGTCGAGGGTGCGGGAGATGACGACCTTGGGCGTACGGCGCCAGACCGGCGCGAACGCCAGGTCGTGCGGGTCCTGGGACATCTGCTCCGCCCGGGGCCAGAAGTACGACATCAGCTCCCACACCTTCCGGCCGTAGAGGAACGCGTCGGCCCGGTCGGTCAACTCCAAGGAGTACGCGGACAGTTCCGGCCCCATCGCGGGCCAGTCGAACTCGCCGTTGGGCCCCTCGATGAAGCCGTCGACGGACTGGTGCACCCAGTAGACGAGCTTGCGCATGGCGGTCTCCTCCTGCTGCGGTGACGCCCCTTGTGGGGCGCTCTCACCGGTGGGTCGGAGCCGCCCGACCGGATCCGACAGCCGGCCCGGATTTTCGGGCAGCTTCCGACGAGGTGGCGGCCGCGCTGGACCGGGTGGTGTCTGCCGTGGTGGGGCGCTGACCCGGGGGACACCGCACTAGATTCCGGATCATGGAGTACCGCCTGGTCGACCGGCTGCCCACGGTCGAGGAGTTCGTCGCCGTCACCACCGCCGTCGGCTGGACCGACGCGTACGACCCGGCGGCGATCCCGGCCTCGCTGGCCGCCTCCCTGCACGGCGTGGTCGCCGTCGAGGGCGACCGGGTGATCGGGATCGGGCGGCTGGTCGGCGACGGGGCGATCTACTACTACCTGCAGGACCTGGCCGTGGTGCCGGAGCGGCAGCGGCGGGGCGTCGGCGCGGCGATCCTGGCCCGCCTGGAGGAGTGGATCGCCGGCCGGGCCGGCACCCGCACCTTCGTCGGGCTCTTCGCCGCCGGCGAGTCGGTCAGCCTCTACCGCCGCTTCGGGTACGCCGTCCACGAGGGCATGACCGGCATGTTCCGCGTCGGCCCGTACCGGACCCGCTGACGCGTGAGAAGGGGCCCCTCCTTTCAGCTCAGCCTCGGCGGCCCTGAAGCCAGCGCCGCAGGTCGGACGGGAACCCGTTGTCGGACTGCTGCCGCGGGTCGGTCGGCTGCCGCGGGTCGGTCGGCTGCTGCCGCTCCTCCGGCGTCGGCGTCGGCGTGGGGCGCGGCTCCGGCCGCTGCGGGTTGCCGACCAGTTCCCCGCTGGGCGCGGTGAAGTCCTTCACCGGCTGACCCTTCACGGCGGTCTTGATCACCTGGGCCACCGCGTCGATCACCCGCGCCTGCACCGCCGCGCCGACCGCATCGGTCGAGTCGTCCGGGTTGGCGGCGATCCCGGCGACCGCCACCTGCGGGGTGAAGCCGACGAACGTCTCCGTGGCGTTCTGCTCCGAGCTACCGGTCTTGCCGGCGACGGGCCGGCCGACGATCCGGTCGACCGAGGTCGCCGTGCCGCCGTTGCACTGCCCGTACGCCGACTGCTGGCCGACCGGGCAGCGGGCCGCGTCGGTCGCCGCCCGCGCCACGTCGGCGTCCAGGACCTTCTTGCAGGACGGCTGGCCGACGTTCACCTTCTCACCGTTCGCGGCGGTCACCGAGACCACCGGGAGCGGTTTGCAGTACGTCCCCTCGGCGGCCACGGTGGCGTAGGCGTTGGCCAGGTCGAGCGGGGTGGTGGCGGCGACGCCGAGGGTGAACGCGCCCCAGTTCTCCGCGTCGTTCCTGGCGAAGGCGGCGTCGGAGTCGGCCCGGAAGGTGATGCCGAGCCGCTGAGCCATCTCCACCACCTTGTCCTCGCCGACCTGCTCGGCCAGCCAGACGAAGTAGGTGTTCACGGAGCGGCCGAAGCCGTCCCACATCATCCGGTACCCGTCCATCCACTCCGGGTTGGCGTTGGCCGGGCACCACTTGCCGTCGCAGTTGCCCTCGGCGTCGGACGAGTACCGGGTGGGCAGCTTGGCCGGCGCGTCGAAGCCGGTGGAGAGCGGCTTCCCGGCCTCCAGCGCGGCGAGCATGGTGAACAGCTTGAACGTGGAACCGGCCTGGTAGCCGTCCACGCTGGCGCCGCCGGAGATCAGCGGGTTGACCGTGTTGGGCCGGTTGGCCTGCCCGGCCGGATTATCCGCCAGGCTGTAGTGCCGGTTCACCGCCATGGCGAGCACCCGGCCGGTGCCCGGCTGGACCGCCGCGATCGGCAGCGCGCGCTTGTTGTTGTATCCGTAGACGTCGGTGGCCTGCTTCTGCGCGGTCTTCTGGACCTGCGGGTCCAGCGTGGTGACCACGCTGTAGCCGCCGCGGCGCAGCGCCTGTTCGCGTTCCTTGACCGTGTTGCCGAAGGCGGGCTGGGCCAGCCACCACTGCCGCAGGTAGTCGCAGAAGAAGCCCCAGTCGTCGTGCCCCTGAGCGACGGCGGTGCAGCCGTTCGGCTGGGCGGTCGGGCGCAGGGTGAGCTTCTCCGCCTTCGCCGCCGCGGCCTGCTGCGCGGTGATCGCGCCGGTGTCGGCCATCGAGTCGAGCACGTACGCCCGGCGCTGGAGAGCCTTGTCCTTGTCCCCGTCGATCGGGCTGTACTCGTCGGGCGACTGGACCAGGCCGGCCAGCAGCGCCGCCTCGCCGAGGGTCAGGTCGGCGGGCGCCTTGCCGAAGTAGCGCTGGGCGGCCGCCGCGACGCCGTACGCCCCGGAGCCGAAGTAGGCGATGTTCAGGTACCGGTTGAGGATCTCGTCCTTGCTGAGGGTCTTCTCCAGCGCGGTGGCGTACCGGATCTCCTGGAGCTTGCGGCCGACGGTCTGCTCGGTGGCCGCCTGCCGCTCCTCGGCGGTGCGGGTCGGGTCGGTCTTGAGCACGTTGCGGACGTACTGCATGGTCAGCGTGGAGCCGCCCTGCTCGGTGCCGCCGCCGGTGACGTTGGCGACCAGGGCGCGGGCCATGCCCCGCAGGTCCGCGCCGCTGTGCGAGTAGAAGCGCCGGTCCTCGGCCGCGACGATCGCCTGACGCATCGCCGGGGCGACCTCGGCCAGCGGCACGTCGGTGCGGTTGACGTCGTAGAACGTGGTGATCAGCGTCTTGCCGTCGTTGGCGTAGAGGTAGGAGCGCTGGGGCTGCGCGGGGGTGCGCAGCGCGTCGGGCAGGTCCACGTACGCCCCGAGGGCCGACTTCGTCACGAGCCCGCCGACCATGTTGCCGGGGAGGGCGGCGAGCGCGAGGACGAGCCCGGCGAGGACGCCGGCGAGGAGCACGGTGAAGAGCCGCGACAACGGCGACCGGGGTGACGGCATGGACCCAGGATTGCCACGAAAGCCACTATCCGGCCACCCCGCCAGGCAACTGTCAGCCAACTCACGGTGATCTCCCAGCTACTCGCCCCACCCTCTGCCCAGATGGGCGTCGCCGGGCGCGCCGGGAGGTTCCGGCAGGTTCGGGCGGTGTCAGCCGGCGGCCAGCGGCCCCCCACCGGAGGACGAACCGGGCAGGGTGGGCGTGGAGACGCTCGCGCTGGCGGCGTCCCGGGCGATGGCCGCGGGGACGAGCCGGCCCGAGCGGTAGCCGATACCGATGCCGGCGACCAGCACGAAGAGCGCACCGAACGTCTGCAGCGAACCGATCAGGGCGCCGGCGAGGCCGAGCAGCGGCGCGGCGATGATCAGCATGACCCCGTCGCCGTAGCTGAACATGCCCGAGCGGGCGACCGACCAGCCGGTGAGGAACCAGCCCAGGCTGTAACAGGTGGCGCCGACCAGGACGATGCTCCGGGCGGTGGTGCCGAAGACCGGCGTCTGCTCGGCGAGGCCGGCGAACGGCAGCATCAGTACGGTGCCGGCGATGCTCACCAGCAGTCCGGACGCGGCGATCCGGCGGCACCGGGTGGCGGCGAGCAGGCCGGTGAGGGCGAGCAGGGCGAGCAGGCCGAGCCAGACCGCGGCCACCCATCCCACCAGGTAGAGCAGCGCGCCGTCCGCCGGGTAGGGGTCGTTGCCCACCCCGCCGTCGCTGGCCATCGCCACCGCGCCGTAGAGGACCGCGTACGCCGGCAGCAGCCAGACCGCCGCGCGGGCGAAGCGCCGGACGGACCAGGCCCAGCTGGCGTTCGTCGCCGGCGCGGCCGGCCCCGGCTCGGCGA
>JBARAE010000042.1:0-3826 GCA_049791715.1 Micromonospora sp. | reverse complement strand
CGGCCACCGTGATCTTCTGGCCCAGGTCGCCCCGGGCCACGGCGGTGGTCACCGAGGCGATGTTCCGCACCTGGGCGGTCAGGTTGGACGCCATCGAGTTCACGTTGTCGGTCAGGTCCCGCCAGGTGCCGGCCACCCCGCGCACCTGCGCCTGCCCGCCGAGCTTTCCCTCGGTGCCCACCTCGCGGGCGACCCGGGTCACCTCGTCGGCGAACGACGACAGCTGATCCACCATCGTGTTGACGGTGTTCTTCAGCTCCAGGATCTCGCCCTGCGCGTCGACGGTGATCTTCTGGCTCAGGTCGCCCTTCGCGACCGCCGTCGAGACCTGGGAGATGTTGCGGACCTGGCTGGTCAGGTTGCCGGCCAGCTGGTTGACGTTCTCGGTGAGGTCGCGCCAGGTGCCCGAGACACCACGTACCTGGGCCTGGCCGCCGAGCTTGCCCTCGATGCCCACCTCGCGGGCCACCCGGGTCACCTCGTCGGCGAACGACGACAGCTGATCCACCATCGTGTTGACGGTGTCCTTGAGCTCCAGGATCTCGCCCTGCGCGGCGACCGTGATCTTCTGCGACAGGTCGCCCCGGGCAACGGCGGTGGAGACCTGCGCAATGTTGCGCACCTGCGCGGTCAGGTTGGACGCCATCGAGTTGACGCTGTCGGTCAGGTCCTTCCAGGTGCCGGCGACGTTCGGCACCTCCGCCTGACCGCCGAGCTTGCCCTCGGTGCCCACCTCGCGGGCCACCCGGGTCACCTGCTCGGCGAAGAGCCGCAGGGTGTCGGTGAGCGCGTTGATGGTGTGCGCCAGCTCGGCGACCTCACCCTTGGCCGACACGGTGATCTTCTGCGACAGGTCGCCCCGCGCCACCGCCGTGGAGACCTGGGAGATCGACCGCACCTGGTACGTCAGGTTCGACGCCATCGTGTTCACCGAGTCGGTGAGGTCCTTCCAGGTGCCGGCGACCCCCCGCACGTCCGCCTGGCCGCCCAGCTTGCCCTCGGTGCCCACCTCGCGGGCCATCCGGGTCACCTCGTTCGAGAACGACGAGAGCTGGTCCACCATCGTGTTGACCGTGCGGCCGATGCGCAGGTACTCACCGCGCAGCGGGCGACCGTCGATCTCCAGCGCCATGTGCTGGGAGAGGTCGCCGTCGGCCACCGCCACGATCACCCGGGCGATCTCCGTGGTGGGCCGGCCCAGGTCGTCGATCAGCGAGTTGATCGCCCGCTGCCCCTCCGCCCACGAACCGTCGAGCCCCTCGTCGTCGAGGCGTTCGGTGAGCCGGCCGTCCCGACCGACGATCCGGCTGATCCGGCGCAGGTCCAGGTGCTGCCGCTCCTGCAACGACACCACGTCGTTGAAGGCGTCGGCGACCTCCCCGGCCCGCCCGGCCCGCCGGGGCAGCCGGACCTTCAGGTCGCCGCCGCGGACCCGCCGCAGCGCCTCCACCAGCTCAGCGAGCAGCACCTCGTGATCGGGAGCGGACGGGTCCGCGGCTACCGACTGTTTCGCCGTGGTCATCATTCCTCGCTCAACTCGGGGCCGCCGGCTGGTGCCGACATCACGCCATCCCACCATTCTGCCCGCGTCGCCGTCGAGGGCACTGCCAGCGCACATGCGCCACGCCCACGCGTCACCCGGCGGAACGGCCGCCCACCGGCACCCGCTCCGGACAGGTGCCGCTGAGCCGAGCGGGTTGGCAGCCGGGCCGACGGCGGTGGAGGATACGGAGGTGTCAGCGGAGGAGGGGCCCGCACAGCCGGGCGGCTCGGAAGAGCACGTCCGGCGGGTCCGACTCCCCGCCGACCGGCGTACGCCCGCGGCCGCGCGGGCCCTGGTCCGGTCCGTCCTCGCCGAGGCGGACCTGGAGGACCTGCTCAACGAGGCGCTCCTGCTCACCACCGAGCTGTCCACCAACGCGGTCGAGCACGCCCGCACCGAACTGGACATCGAGGTCGTCGCGGACCAGATCGGGCTGACCGTCACCGTCTCCGACTTCGCCACCGGCCCCGTCGAGGAGCTGATCGTCGGGGTCCGGAACCAGTCGGGCGAGATCACCGAGGTGGCCGAGCGGGGACGCGGGCTGCTGCTGGTGGACCACTTCGCCAGCCGCTGGGGCACGACGTATCTGCCCACCGGGAAGGGTGTCTGGTTCCGGCTCGACCGGCACCAGGCCGACCCGCCGGAGCGGCAGGCCGCGGCCTCGGAGGCGCGCACCCCGCTGGGTGGCGACAACGGAGAGAACTCGGCGCCCAGCGCGGCCGCGATGAGCGAACTGATGCAGACCAGCCCCGACCCGTACGCGGAGGACCCGCTGCCGGAGTTCGCCAGCGGGCTGCTGACCCGGCTCGGGGAGATGGTGGGCGCGGCCGGTGGCGCGGTGCGGCTGGACCGCGGCGAGGGACAGGGCTCTCAGGTCCTGGCCCGGTACGGCCGGCCGCCCCTGGAGGAAAGCGAGCTGCTCCGGGTCCCGCTGGTCGTGCACCGGCCGTACGCCGGTGAGCTGGAGCTTGACGCCGCACCCTCGGCGTACGCCCGGCCGCTCGCCGCGCTGGCCGCTGAACGACTCTCGCTGCACCTGGAGAACGACCGGCTGCGCCGGGCGGACGTCCGCCGCCAGGCCTGGCTGACCTTCCTCGCCGAGGCGAGCGAGCTGCTCGCCCAGTCCCTCGACGTCGAGCTGACCATGGCGCTCATCCCGCAGCTCGTGGTGCCCCGGCTCGGGCAGTGGTGCGCGGTGCACACCACCGAAGAGTGGGGCCGGCTGCGCCTCGCCGCCTCCAGCCATGCCGACGAGGCGATGTTGCCGCAACTGCACAAGGTGCTCCAGGAGACCGGACCGGAGTCGATCCAGGCCCGGCTGCGGGAGGCGTCCCGGAGCGCGTCGCAGGTGCCGCTGAGCGGCCCGATGGAGGGCTTCGCCGTCCCGCTGATCGCCCGTGGCCAGCGGCTCGGCACCCTGGCGGTCGGCCGGCACCAGCGGCACCGGCACGACCCGGACGAGGTCTCGGTGCTGGAGGACGTGGCCCGCCGGGCCGCCCTGGCCATCGAGAACGCCCGGATCCACGCCGAACGCCGCCGGGTGGCCCAGACCCTTCAGCAGTCGCTGCTGCCGCCGGTGCTCCCGGTGGTCGAGGGCATCGGCTTCGCCGCCGAGTACGTCCCGACCGGCGACGACGCCGACGTCGGCGGCGACTTCTACGACGTGGTGCCCCTGCCGGACGGCCGCTGGCTGGTGGTGGTCGGTGACGTCTCCGGCAAGGGCGTCCAGGCGGCCGCGGTGACCGGGCTGGTCCGGGACGTGATCCGGGTGCTGGTGGGTGACGGCAAGCCGCTGCCGGAGGTGCTGGCCCGGCTCAACGAGACGCTGGTCGAGCGGGGCGGCGGCAGGTACTGCACGCTGGCGCTGGCCGCGGTCGGACCGGGCGAGGCCCACCAGCTCGACGTCGCGCTGCACCTGGCCGGCCATGACCGGCCGGTGCTGCTGCGCGGCGGCGGAGGCGCCGGATTCGTCGGCACCGGCGGCACGGCGCTCGGGCTGCTCGACTCGATCAGCACGCCGACCGCGGAGGTGCCGCTCGGTCCGGGCGACGCTCTGGTCTTCTACACCGACGGGGTGACCGAGCGGCGGCGTGGCCGGGAACTCTTCGGCACCGATCGGCTTCGGGACGCGGCCGCTCCGCTGGCCGGCTACTCGGCGGACGTGGTGGCCGCCCGGCTGCGCGCCACCGCGATCGGTTTCTCCGTGGAAGCCCCCCGCGACGACATCGCCATCCTCGTCATCCGAAACGACACCCTCTGACCTCTCCCCCTCCCCGCCGCCCG
>JBARAE010000041.1:0-2939 GCA_049791715.1 Micromonospora sp. | reverse complement strand
GTCGCCGGCCGCGCGGGCTTCCGGCTGGTCGGGCTGATGGCGTACGAGGCACAGATCGCCGGGCTCGGCGACGCGCCGCCCGGGCAGGCGGTCCTGGGCACGGCCATCCGGATCGCCCAGCGCGGGTCGTACCGCGAACTGCTGGCCCGGCGCGGCGCCGCGGTGGCCGCCGTACGCGAGCACGCCGACCTGGAGTTCGTGAACGGCGGCGGCACCGGCAGCGTGGCGGCGACCAGCGCCGATCCCGCGGTCACCGAGGTCACCGCGGGATCGGGCCTGTACGGGCCGACGCTGTTCGACGCCTACCGTGCGTGGCGGCCCACACCGGCGGCCTTCTTCGCCTGTGCGGTGGTCCGGCGGCCGGGCCCGGGGGTGGCCACCGTGCTGGGCGGTGGCTGGATCGCCTCCGGCCCCGCCGCCGACAGCCGACTCCCCCGACCGTGGCTGCCGAGCGGCCTCAAGCTGCTCGGCGCCGAGGGCGCGGGCGAGGTGCAGACGCCGCTGACCGGGGCGGCGGCGGCCACCCTCCGGGTGGGTGACCGGGTGTGGTTCCGGCACGCCAAGGCCGGCGAGCTCTGCGAGCACGTCAACGAGCTGCATCTGGTCGACGGCGACGTGGTCGTCGCGACCGTGCCCACCTACCGGGGCGAGGGCCGGGCGTTCCTGTAGGGCACCGGCTCGGCGCCAGCCGGCCGGCGCGATCCCGTCAGCGGGGTTGCGGCAGCTCGACCCGGCCGTCGACCTGCCGGTGCAGATACTCCCGGATCAGCGCCTTCGCCTCGGCCAGCACCCGCTCGTCGCCCTCCGACCGACGCCGGAACGCCAGCTTGATCAGGGCGTCCGCCGCCTCCACCGCGACCTCCAGGTGGAACCGGAGCTCCGGGACGTTGGTCAGGCCGAAGCGTTCGGTCAGCACCCGGGCGAGCTGGTCGGCGATCACGCCGTTGTTGTCCCGCTGCTCGTCGAGCAGGTGCAGGTCGACCACGTCACCGAAGTGCAGGGTACGGAACCCCGGGACGGTCCGGTGCATGGTGATGTACTCGTCGATTCCGGCGTCGACACCGTCCCACCAGTGGGTCAGGTCGTCGCGGGAGAACCTCTGGTCGAGCCGCTGGAGGTAGGACTCCATCGTGCGCAGGGTCAGCGCCTGCACGATCGCCCGCTTGTCCGGGAAGAACTGGTACACCGAGCCGATCGCCACCTCGGCGCGCTCGGCGAGCAGGGTGGTGGTCAGCCCCTCGTACCCCACCTCGTCGACCAGCTCGGCGCAGGCGTCCAGCATCCGCTGGACCCGCGCGACACTTCGACCCTGCACCGGTACCCGGCGCAGTGGCCCGGCTGTGGCGGCTGGTGTGGACACTCGGCGCCACCCCCCTTCGACGGATCAACATATCTGCACGTCACGAGACCGTGACTACTGGTACTAACGAGCAGAGCGTGAACAGGGTGTTTACCTGCCATAACGTTCCTGATATGAAGGGGGCTCATATTCATGTCGAGGAGCGCCGATGGCCGGTACGGCAGTCACCTGGTCCAACTGGGCAGGCAACCAGCGCAGCACCGCCAGCGCCGTTCGGCAACCCCGGACCATCGACGACGTCGCCGAGGCGGTCCGCACCGCCGGCGCGGCGGGCCGCCGCATCCGCGCCGTGGGCAGCGGACACTCCTTCACCGCGGCGGCCGTCACCGACGGGCACCGGCTCGACCTGAGTGAGCTGGACACCGGCGTACGGGTGGACGTCGCCAGCCGGCTGGTCACCGTGCCGGCGGGGATGACCCTGCACGCCCTCAACGAACTGCTCGCCCGGAACGGACTGGCGCTGCCCAACCTCGGCGACATCGACGCGCAGACCGTCGCCGGGGCGATCTCCACCGGAACCCACGGCACCGGCGCCAAGCTCGGCTGCCTCTCCACCTTCGTCACCGCGCTCACCCTGGTCACCGGCACCGGGGAGGTGCTGCGCTGCTCCGCCGACGAGCACCCCGACGTCTTCACCGCGGCCCGGGTCGGGATCGGCGCGGTCGGGGTGCTGGTCGAGGTCACCCTGCGCTGCGTCGACGCGTTCGTGCTCCGCGCCCACGAACGGCCCGCGCCGCTGGACGCGGTGCTCGCCGACCTGCCCGAACTGGTCGACGGCCACGACCACGTCGAGTTCTACTGGTTCCCGTACACCACGCGGGTGCAGGTGAAGACCAACGACCGGGTACCCGCCGACGACCGGCCACTGCCCCGGTGGCGGGGCTGGCTGGACGACGACTTCCTGGCCAACACCGTCTTCGCCGGTGCGTGCCGGCTCGGCCGGGCCGTCCCGGCACTCGCCCCCGGCATCAGCGCCGTCTCCGCCCGGGCGCTAACCGAACGCACCTACACCGGCCGCTCCGACCGGGTCTTCTGCACCCCGCGCCGGGTCCGTTTCGTGGAGATGGAGTACGCGCTGCCCCGCGCCGTCCTGCCCACCGCACTCGACGCGCTCCGGCGGATCGTCGACGGGCTCCCGTTCAAGGTGCTGTTCCCCGTCGAGGTCCGCTTCACCGCCGCTGACGACATCTGGCTGTCGCACGGGTACGGCCGCGACTCGGCGTACCTCGCCATCCACCAGTACGTCGGCGCGCCCTTCGAGCCGTACTTCCGGGCGTTCGAGGAGGTGGCCACGGAGCTGGGCGGCCGCCCGCACTGGGGCAAGCTGCACTGGCGCGAGGCGACCGACCTGGCGCCGGCCTACCCGAAGTTCCGGGACTTCCTGGCCGTCCGGGACCGCCTGGACCCCGACCGCCTCTTCGCCAACGACTACCTCGACCGGGTTCTCGGCGACGGTGCTCAGCCGCCCGGCGCGACCACCTGATCCGGACCGGCGCCGAGGGCCCGCACGTAGCCCAGCACCCGCTCGTACGCCGCCCGGTAGTCGCCCCGCCGGACCGCCGGGGTGGCGGGGTCGGCC
>JBARAE010000040.1:0-6686 GCA_049791715.1 Micromonospora sp. | reverse complement strand
CGTCGGCGGCCAGCGCGGCCTCGGCGACGACCCGGGCCCGGCGGGTACGCCGCAGCGCTCGCACCGCCAGCGCCAGGGCGACCAGCCAGCCCGCGCCGAGCAGCGCGTAGACCACCGCGGGCAGCGGGCCGCCGAACTCGCCGGCGCGGAGCAGCGTGCGGGCGTTGGACAGCACGATCACCCCACCGATGGTGGCGCCGAGCAGCTGGGCGGGGACGATCCGCACCAGCCAGGCGGCGATCGGCGCGGCGACCAGGCCACCGACGAGCAGCGCCAGCACGGTCGGCAGCAGGAAGCCCTCCGAGCCCAGGCCGATCAGGAAGCCGGCACTCGCCGCACCGGCGACGACGAACTCGGCGGTGTCGACCGAGCCGATCACCTTGCGCGGCTCCATCCGGCCGGAGACCAGCAGCGCCGGCGTGGCGACCGGCCCCCATCCCCCACCGCCGGTGGCGTCGATGAAGCCGGCGACCAGGCCGAGCGGGCTCAGAAAACGGCCCCGCAGCCGCCCGCCGGCGGTGTTCGCGCGCAGCGGCCGGGAGAAGCGGACCAGCAGGTACGCGCCGAGGGTGAACAGGATCGCCGCCATCCACGGTGCGGCCGACTCGGTGGAGATGGAGCTGAGGAAGCTGGCCCCGGCGAACGCGCCGATCGCCCCCGGCACGGCGATCCGGCCGACCACCCGCCAGTCGACGTTGCCGAACCGCCAGTGCGCCACCCCGGCGGCGAGCGTGGTGCCGATCTCGGCCAGGTGCACCGACGCGGACGCGGCGGCCGGCGCCACCCCGGCGAACAGCAGCAGCGTCGAGGAGGTCAACCCGTACGCCATGCCGAGCGCACCGTCGACCAGCTGTGCGGCGAGCCCCACCAGAGCGAGGACCAGCAGCTTGCGCACGAGCGCCCCCTGACTTTTCGGCATCTCCTATCGACTTGGTCGACAATGCGGCACGGGGGCGTTGTGGTCAAGTCCTCTATCCGGTTGGTGGGATGCGCCGCCCGGCCCGTGACACGACCGGTCCGGCCCACGTGACGGGGCCGGGGGCGGTACGGCGGAGTCGGAGGGTCAGCTCCAGGCGGCCGGGTCGGCGGCCAGCTCGCTGACCCGTCCGGGCAGCGTGCCGCCGGCCACGTCGGCGATGGTGACCAGCTCCAGTATCTCCCGCTCGCTGGCGCGCAGCGCGATCCAGACGTCCTGCAGGGCCCGCGCGGCGCCCTGATAGCCGAGCTGCTCGGGTCGCTGCCCCCGCACATGCGCCAGCGGGCCGTCGATCACCCGGATCACCTCGGCGAGAGAGATCTCCGTCGCCGGACGGGCCAGCCAGTAGCCGCCCTCCGGGCCGCGCTGGGCGTGCACGATGCCGCCCCGGCGCAGCTGGAGCAGGATGCTCTCCAGGAACTTCGGCGGGATCTCCTGGGCCCGGGCGATCTGCTCGGCGGTGATCGGCCGGCTCCGCCCGGTCGCCGAGCCGTCGGCGACCGAGGCCAGCTCGGCAGCCGCGCGGAGGGCGTAGTCGACCCGGGCGGAGAGACGCATGCCGCAAGGTTAGTCGCCTGGTCAGCCGGCCGGGCTGCCGACCCTCGACCGATCGGTCACGGCTCGGCCGACCGCTCGGTCAGGCGCCGACCCGGCGCAGCAGCCCCTCCTGGACGGCGCTGGCGATGTGCCGGCCGTCGGTGGTGAACATCCGGCCGGTGGCCAGGCCACGCGCGCCCGAGGCGGACGGGCTCCAGCAGTCGTAGAGGAACCACTCGTCGGCGCGGAACGACCGGTGGAACCACAGCGCGTGGTCGAGGCTCGCGCCGACCACGCCGCCCGGACCCCAGACCTCGCCGTGCACGGACAGCACCGAGTCGAGCAGGGTGAGGTCCGAGGCGTACGCGAGGGCGCAGGCGTGCAGCAGCGGATCGTCGGGAAGCTTGCCGTCGATCCGCATCCACACCCGCTGGTGCGGCTCGGCGGGACGGTCGCCCGGACGTACCCAGCCGGGCTCGCCGACGTAGCGGACGTCGATCGGGCGCGGGATCTGACCCCAGATGCCGAGCCGCTCCGGGTAGCGGGAGAGCCGGTCGGTCATCGTCGGCACCTCGTCCGGCCCGGGCACGTCGGGGGGAGCCGGCGCGTGGTGATCCAGCCCCTCCTCCTGCCGCTGGAAGGACGCCGACATGAAGAAGATCGGCTTGTCGTGCTGCAGCGCCACCGAGCGGCGTACCGAGAAGGAGCGGCCGTCGCGGACGTTCTCCACCTGGTACTCGATCGGCTCCGCCGGGTCGCCGGGGCGGACGAAGTACCCGTGCAGGGAGTGCACGAAGCGTTCCGGTTCCACGGTGCGCCCGGCGGCGACCAGGGCCTGACCGGCGACCTGGCCGCCGTACACCCGCTGCGGACCCACCGGGGGGCTGATGCCCCGGAAGGTCATCTCGCCGGTGTGTTCGAGGTCCAGCACCTCGAGGAGCTGATCGACCGCGGCCTGGCCGCTGGCCACCTGACCCTCGCTCACTGGGCCCTCTCCGTTCGCGACTGCGGGGCTCGCAAACCCGGCTCACTCCTCGCGCTCACTGCAGCCCTCTCCGTTCGCGACTGCGGGGCTCGCAAACCCGGCTCACTCCTCGCGCTCACTGGAGCGCCCGCGCGGAGGCGGCGTCGACCAGCGAGCCGAGCTGGTGGACCCGCAGCGTGTTGGTGGAGCCGGGGGTGCCGGGCGGGCTGCCGGCGACGATCACCACGTAGTCGCCGGGGTTGGCCCGGTTGAGGCCGAGCAGCGCCTGGTCGACCTGGCGGAACATGTCGTCGGTGTGCTCGACGAACGGCATCAGGAAGGTCTCCACGCCCCAGGAGAGGGCGAGCTGGTTGCGCACCTCCGGCACCGGGGTGAAGGCCAGCAGCGGCAGGTCGCAGTGCAGCCGGGCGAGCCGCTTGACGGTGTCACCGGTCTGCGAGAAGGCCACGAGGGCCTTCGCGCCGATCGCCCGGGCCGTGGACGAGGCGGCGATGGTGAGCGCCCCGCCGTGGGTACGCGGGTCGTGCTGGAGCCGGGGCACCCCGATCGAGCCGGCCTCGGTGGTGGTGATGATCTTCGCCATGGTGCTGACGGTCAGCACCGGGTACTTGCCGACGCTGGTCTCGCCGGAGAGCATCACCGCGTCCGCGCCGTCGAGTACGGCGTTGGCCACATCGGACGCCTCGGCGCGGGTCGGGCGGGAATTCTCGATCATGGAGTCGAGCATCTGGGTGGCCACGATGACCGGCTTGGCGTTCTCCCGGCAGAGCTGCACGGCGCGCTTCTGCACCAGCGGCACCTGGTCCAGCGGGAGCTCGACGCCGAGGTCGCCGCGGGCGACCATGACGCCGTCGAAGGCGAGCACGATCGCCTCCAGGTGGTCCACCGCTTCGGGCTTCTCGACCTTGGCCAGCACCGGGCGGCGAACGCCCTCCTCGTCCATGATGCCGTGCACGAGTTTGATGTCGTCGGCGGAGCGGACGAAGGACAGCGCGACCAGGTCGACGCCCAGGCCGAGGGCGAAGCGCAGGTCCGCCGCGTCCTTGTCGGACAGGGCCGGGACGCTGACCGCCACGTTGGGCAGCGAGACGCCCTTGTTGTTGGAGACCGGGCCGCCCTCGGTGACCAGGCAGCGGATGTCGTTGCCGGTGACGTCGCTGACCTCGACCGCCACGCGGCCGTCGTCGATCAGCAGCCGGTCGCCCGCCTTCACCTCCTGCGGCAGCTTGCGGTACGTGCAGGAGACCCGGTCCTTGGTGCCGAGGATGTCGTCGCCGGTGATCACCACGGAGTCGCCGGTGCGCCACTCGTGCGGGCCGTCGGCGAACCTGCCGAGCCGGATCTTCGGGCCCTGGAGGTCGGCGAGGACGGCGACGGGGCGGCCGGACGCGTCGGCCGCCTCGCGGACCAGCCGGTAGACCGACTCGTGGTCTTCGTGGCTGCCGTGGCTGAAGTTGAGCCTCGCCACGTTCATCCCCGCCTCGACGAGGCCCCGGATGCGCTCCGGAGACGAGGTGGCGGGGCCGAGAGTGCAGACGATCTTCGCGCGGCGTGTCACGCCCATCAGGCTAGTCTCTCCTCCGGGTCAGCCACCGGGCCGACCCCTTTCGGACTGCGGACCATCCGTCCAACGACGCGCGATCTTCCGCGCAGCGGGCGGACGGAACCGCACCGGAACGTCGTGTGTGGCGGGCATCGGCGACCGCGCGGCCGAAATCGTACCGCCCGGCCTCATCCCCCGCCGGGGTGCTCCCGGTGACCGCCGAGCGTCGTCGACCGCTCGGCAGGCGGGACCGGTCGGTGGTGGGCGGACCCGCGCCGCCGAGGGCGGCGGCCGCCAGGCGTGCTGCGGCGGGCAGGGGCTGACGCGCGGGCTCAGGTCTGCGTCTTGGCGAGCGGGAACTCCAGCGAACCGGCCGGGCAGAGGAAGGTCAGCACGTCCACCCGGTAGAGCCCCGCCTGCACGGCCGGGTCGGCCTCCATCACGCTGCGTACGTCGTCCACCGATCCGGTGCGGGCGAGGCCGAAGCCGATCGGCGGGTCGGGTTCGCGCGCCGGGCCGTCCACCGAGCCGTCGACCAGGATGATGCCGCGCCGCTGCAACGCCTGCATGTGCTGGAGGTGCTCGGCCTGCAACCGCTGGACGGTCTCGTTCGGCAGGGCACGGCCGGACGGTCCCGGGTAGAGCACGATGCACTCGTACGTGTCGAGCGCGAAGTCGACCTGCGGCGTTCCGGTCATGACGCCCCCTCCCGACGTACGTCCGACCCCGGCTCAGCGTCGCACGCGGCGCCCCAGGTGAGCGGCCGCTCCGCGCAACTGCCCCGGCGGTGGCCCGGTTCACGACGCGCTGAGTGCTTCGTCCGCGCCGTTCGCGCACCGGCAAGATCTTTAAACGTCACCACCGTCCGGCGCTGGTACGTTTCCCCTTGATGGTGACTGTCCCGAGCTTCCGAGCGGAGGTCCCAGGGTGAACGACACCCCCTCTGCCCCCACTCCGCCGGACGGCTCCCGGTGGCAGGACATCTTCGCCACCGGCGGGCAGATGGGCGCGGCGATCGCCGCCCACGACTGGTCCGCCACCCCGCTCGGCCCGATCAACTCCTGGCCGCAGAGCCTGCGCACCGCGGTGACGATCTGCCTGCACTCCCGGTTCCCCATCCTGCTCTGGTGGGGCGACGACCTGGTGATGCTCTACAACGACGCGTACCTGCCGATCCTGGGCGCGTCGAAGCGCGACGCGCTCGGCCGGCCCGGTGCGCGGGTGTGGCCGGAGGTCTGGGACGTCATCGGTCCGCTGCTCACCGACGTGATGGCCGGACGCGGCGCGACCTGGAACCAGGACCAGCTGCTGCTGCTCGACCGCAACGGCTTCGTCGAGGAGTGCTACTTCACCTTCTCGTACAGCCCGATCATCGACGAGTCGGGGGCGCCGGGCGGGATCTTCACCGCGGTCACCGAGACGACCGACCGGGTGATCAGCGACCGCCGGCTGCGCCTGCTCAGCACGCTCGCCGCCGCGCTGGTGGACGCACCCGAGCCCGAGGAGGTGGGCCGGCGGACGGTCAAGGCGCTGGACGGCAACCCGGCGGTGCCGTTCGTGCGGCTCTACCTGACCGGCGAGGACGGCCTGCGGGCGGTCGCCGGCAACGAGGTCCCGACCCCGGCCGACGCCGAGGAGTCCTGGCCGCTGACCGAGGTGCTCAAGAGCGGGGAACTCCGGGTGCTGCCGCTCGACCCGGCCGACGACCCGGACCACCCGGGCACCCCCAGGGTCGCCGTGGTCCCGGTGCCGGAGCCCGGTGGCACCGCCCCGACCGCCGTACTCGTCGCCGGGCTCAACCCGCGCCGCCCGGTCGACACGGACTACCGGTCCTTCGTGGAGCTGCTGGTCGGGCACATCGGCACCGCCCTCGCCGGCGCCCGGGCGTACCAGGCGGAGCACCGGCGGGCCGAGGCGCTGGCCGAGCTGGACGCGGCCAAGTCCGCCTTCTTCGCCAACGTCAGCCACGAGCTGCGCACCCCGCTGACCCTGATCGCCGGGCCGGTACGCGACGCGCTCGACGACCGGGCCGAGCCGCTGCCCGGGTCGCTGCGCCGCCGGCTGGAACTGGTCGACCGGAACGCGGCCCGGCTGCGCCGGCTGGTGGACAGCGTCCTGGACTTCACCCGGATCGAGGCGGGACGGCTGGTGCCGGAACGGGTCGCGGTGGACGTGGCCCGGTTCACCCGGGAGCTGGCCGCCTCGTTCGCCCCGGCCATCGAGCGGGCCGGGATCGCGTTCGAGGTGGACTGCGACCGGCTGCCCCGCCCGGCGTACCTGGACCGGGTGATGTGGGAGAAGGTCGTCCTCAATCTCCTGTCCAACGCGTTGAAGGCGACGATGGCGGGCACGATCCGGCTCCAGCTCGCCGACGGCGGCCACGAGGGGTTCCGGCTCACCGTTTCCGACACCGGGGTGGGCATCGCGGCCGATCAGCTCCCCCAGCTCTTCCAGCGCTTCCACCGGGTGATCGGCCGGGCCGGCCGTTCCGTCGAGGGCACCGGCATCGGGCTGGCCCTGGTCCGGGAACTCGTCACCCTGCACGGCGGGGACATCGAGGTGACCAGCGCCGAGGGCGAGGGCGCCACGTTCACCGTCCGGATCCCGTACGGCTGCGGGGTCGACGCGACGGCGGCCACAAACGC
>JBARAE010000039.1:0-2611 GCA_049791715.1 Micromonospora sp. | reverse complement strand
GTCGGGCAGGGGGACGCGCTGGTGCTGCCGGTCGCCGCCGGCCGGGCGGTGGTCGTGGACGCCGGCCCGGACCCGGCGGGCGTGGACGGCTGCCTGCGCCGGCTCGGCGTACGGGAGGTGCCCCTGCTCGTGATCAGCCACTTCCACGCCGACCACGTGGCCGGGATCGCCGGGGTGTTCCGGGGGCGGCGGGTGGCCGCCGTGCTGACCCCGCAGTGGTCCGAGCCGGCGTTCGGCGCGGCCCAGGTACGCGCCGCCGCGCAGGCCGGCTCGGCCGCTCTGCGTACCGCGCCGGTCGGCTGGCGGTGGCGGGCCGGGGGAGTGGAACTGCTCGTCCTCGGCCCGCCGTACCCGCTGAGGGGCAGCCGGTCGGACCCGAACAACAACTCCCTCGTACTGGCCGCCACGGTGGCCGGCGTGCGGATCCTGCTGCCCGGCGACGCCGAGACCGAGGAGCAGCGGGCGCTGCTGGAGTCAGCCCCGCCCGGAGCGTTCCGGGCCGACGTGCTGAAGGTCGCCCACCACGGTTCGGCGTACCAGGACCCCGAGTTCCTCGACGCGGTTCGTCCCGCCGTCGCGCTGGTCTCGGTGGGTGCCGGCAACGACTACGGGCACCCCAACCCGGGCCTGCTGGCCCGACTGACCCGCAACGGCGCCCGGGTGCTGCGGACCGACACGGACGGCGACGCGGCGGCGGTGCGGACCGGGGACGGGCTCGCCGTGGTCGCCCGGGGCACCCGCCCGGGGCGCCAACCGTGACATGCCGCGCCTACCGCCACGAGCGCGCACCGAGGTAAATGTCGGGATTCGCGCTCAGTGCGGGCTGCGCGGTCACCGTCGCCGATGAGCAGGCGCGTTCCCGTCGAGGGCCGTGCGAATATGGGCGACGTGACCGTCGCCAGCCTGCCCCCGATTCTGCTCGTTCTCGGCGACGAGGAACTGCTCGCCACGCGAGCGGTCGCCGAAGCGATCACCAGGGCGCGCAGCGTCGACCCGGACGTGGACGTCCGGGAGTACCAGGGCGGTGCCCTGACGGTGGGGGAGATCGCCGAGATGCTCAGCCCGTCGCTCTTCGGTGGGCGCCGGCTGCTCGTCCTCCGCTCCGGCCAGGATGCGCGCAAGGACCTGGTCGCCGCGCTGCTGGCGTACGCGAAGAACCCCGACCCGGACGTGCAGCTCCTGGTGCTGCACGTCGGCGGCGCGAAGGGGAAGGCGTTCGCCGACGGGCTGCGGTCGGCCGGTGCCACCGTGGTGCCGGCGGCCAAGCTCAAGGGGCACCGGGACCGGGTCGCCTTCGTGCGCGACGAGATCCGCCGCGGCGGAGGCACATGCACCGAGGACGCCGCCGAGGCCCTGATCGCCGCGGTCGGCACCGACCTGCGCGAACTGGCCGCCGCCTGCTCGCAGCTCATCGCGGACACCGACGGCCGGATCGGCGCGGACACGGTGGCCCGCTACTACCGGGGGCGGGTGGAGGTGACCGGCTTCACCGTCGCCGACGCCACCATGGTCGGTGACGTCCCGGGTGCGCTGGAGGCGCTGCGGTGGGCGCTGCACGTCGGCGTCGACCCGGTACCGATCGCCGACGCGCTCGCCGACGGCGTCCGCACCGTTGCCCGGGTGGCCTCGGCCGGCCGGGGCAGCCCCTACCAGCTGGCCGGCAGCCTCGGCATGCCGGCGTGGAAGATCGAACGGGCGCAGCGGCAGGCGCGGGGCTGGACGCCGGAGGGCCTGGTGGAGGCGATGCGGGCGGCCGCCGAGTGCAACGCGGCCGTCAAGGGCGGCGCCGACGACCGGGCGTACGCGCTGGAGCGGGCGGTCTTCTCCGTCGCCGCCGCCCGACAGGGCGGCGGCCGGTGACCCGGTCCCCGCGGATCACCTGGGCGACGCTCCCCACCGACGCGGAGCGGTACCGGCCGCTCTACGCCCGGGTCCTGGGGCTGCGCTTCGTCAACCCGGGCGGCGTGCTGTGCTTCCTCTTCTTCGAGGGGGCGGTCGCGCTGGCCGTCCTGCTCGCCCTCGCCGAACTGGTCAGCTGGTGGGCCGTCCTGGTGCTACCGGCCGCCGTGGCGGTGATGGTGAAGCTGAACGACATGGTGGCGGAGGTGGCGGTGCGCAGCGCGGCGTTGGTGCCCGAGCAGGAACGCGAACGCTTCCGCCGGCAGATGGAGCCGGTGGTGGGCCGCGCCCGGGTGCCGACGCCCCCGCAACGGCTGCCCGGTCCCGTCCGCGCTGCCGCACCGGACGCAGACGGCCGAAAGCCCCGGGGGTGGTCCCCCGGGGCTTCCGGTCAGGTCTGAGAGCGCTCGTCAGGCCGAGAACGAGGCGATGCGCTTCGCGATCGCCGACTTCCGGTTGGCCGCCTGGTTGGCGTGGATGACGCCCTTGCTGGCAGCCTTGTCCAGCGCACGAGCGGCGCCCCGCATGAGAACGGTGGCCTTCTCGGTGTCGCCCGCCTCGGCAGCCTCGTTGAACTTCCGGATGGCGGTCTTCAGCGACGACTTGACCGACTTGTTACGCAGCCGGCGCTTCTCGTTCTGCCGGTTGCGCTTGATCTGGGACTTGATGTTCGCCACGCGACAGCCTCGTCTTGATAGCTCGGTTTGGTCTG
>JBARAE010000038.1:0-2209 GCA_049791715.1 Micromonospora sp. | reverse complement strand
GGTCAGCGCCGGCAGGTCGGCGCCGGCGATCTTCGCGGCCTGGGCCGGGTTCTCGGCGAAGAGCACCCGGGACCCGGAGTCGGCGATGATGTAGGTCGCGTCCTCCGGCTCGGTGGTCGGGTAGACGGTGGTGGTCGCGCCGCCCGCGCACATGATGCCGAAGTCGGCGATCACCCAGTCCAGGCGGGTGTTGGCCAGGATCGCAACCGGATCCTCCAGGCCGACGCCGAGCCCGTGCAGCCCGGCCGCGACCGCCTTGGCGCGCCGACCGACCTGCTCCCAGCTCAGCCAGACCGGTCCCGAGTCGTCGGGCGCCGGGTGGGCGAAGGCGTGGCGGTCGGGGGTCGCCGCGACGCGCTTGAGGAACATGTCGGGGATGGAACGGTACGGTACATCGAGAGCCATCGCTGTAGCCGCCTTCAGGGGTGGAGACGTGACGGGGGTCACGCCATTCTGCGGTTACCGAAGAGTATTGCCTGCAGCGGCCCATCGGCTAGCCCTGCCGCCCTCGCACGGGCTCGTCCCATCAGGTGGAACACGTGATCAGGCGTACCGGGTGGCGGCGAGCGACCAGTCGTCGGTGGCCCGGATCCCGTTCCGCCGGGTGGCGAGGAAGGCGAGCCGGTCAGAGGCCCAGCCGGGCGCCCCGCAGCCGCTCGGCCGGCGCCGCGGCCCCGTCCACCTGCACCCGAGCCACCCGCTGCCGGCCGGAGAGGAACAGGACCAGCTCGCCCGGCGCGCCGACCAGCCGCAGCCGCTCGCCACCCCGGCCCACGGTCACCTCGCCGTACCCGGGGGCCTGGACCAGCAGGTCCGCCGGGAACCGGCGCAACGCCACCCGGGCCAGCACCGCGGCCCGCTTCCACAGCATCGCCTGCAGGCCGGCCGGCAGGTCGCGGGGCAGCCACCCCGACCGGGCCCGGCGCACGTCCTCGTGATGGATGAAGAACTCCATGGCGTTGACGAACTCGTCGGTGAGCGGGTTGCTCAGCGGGCTCCACACCGGCGGCCGGCGCACCTGCGCCACCAGCTCCGGGTACGGGCGGGCGGCGATCCGGCGGCGGACCGCCTCGCCGTAGCGGCGCAGCGGCGGCAGCAGGATGCCACCGGCAGCGTCCGGCCGCCGTTCCCGGACGATCAGGTGCGCCGCCAGATCACGGGTGGTCCACCCGTCATTGATCGTCGGTGCGTCCGGTCCCAGGTCCAGAAACAGGTCGGCGAGCGCCTCGCGCTCCGATCGGGCGTACCGCGGCATGGCCCGATCGTAGAGCCGGAACGGCCGTCCGGCGTGCCCGGCGTGGTGCGACGGGCCGGACGGGGTACGGAGACGACGGCGCCGGAACGCGGATGCCGGGCCGGCGCCGGGCGCGAACGTGACGGCGGACATATCCGCTCCGGGTCGGCAGAGCTGGCAACGACCGGTAAGGATGAGAGAGATAATTGCGGCTTACGGCGGGGGAGAGCGTGGCGAGCGGGACAAGTCGGGACGTCCTCGGTAGCGGGCTGCGGGTCCTCGGCCGGGCCATCCGGGAACAGCCGCGGATCTTCGCGGTCGCGGTGACCGGCAGCGTGCTCTTCGGCCTCCTGGTGATCGCCAGCGCGTACGTGGTCGGCGGCGTGGTCGGCGAGGTGGTGGTCCCGGCGATCGCCCGCGGCTCGGTGGCGGCGGGTGCCCTCGCCCTCGCTGCGGCGGCCCTGTTCGGCATCAGCGTGCTCCGGGTGGTGGGGATCTTCGGGCGCCGGCTCGGTGCCGGCTACATGCAGTACCGGCTCCAGGCCGCCTACCGCCGCCGGGTCACCCGGCGTTACCTGGACCTGCCGCTGTCCTGGCACCACCGCAACGCCACCGGCACCCTGCTCTCCAACGCCAACTCCGACGTCGAGGCCGCCTGGTATCCGATCGCGCCGCTGCCGTTCGCCGTCGGCACGCTGGTGATGCTGGTCGGCGCCGTCATCTCACTGTTCTTCACGGACTGGGCGCTGGCCCTGGTGGGGCTGGCCGTCTTCCCCGCGCTCTTCGCCCTCAACGTCGTCTACTCCCGGCGGATGGCGCCCCGGCAGGCCCGCGCCCAGCGGTTGCGCGGTGAGGTGAGCGGGATCGCCCACGAGAGCTTCGACGGCGCGCTGGTGGTCAAGACGATGGGCCGCGAGGCCCAGGAGACGGCGCGCTTCGCCTCCCGGGCCGGGGAGCTGCGGGACGCCCTGATCG
>JBARAE010000037.1:0-3930 GCA_049791715.1 Micromonospora sp. | reverse complement strand
GGCGCTTCGCGGTGGCCGGCGCGGCGCTGGAGCTGTGGGGTTCGCACCGGGTGGAGAACCGGCTCGGGCTGCTCAGCGAGCCGTATGCGGTCGGTAGCGCCGGCAGGCTGCTGCGGGCCGGACGGGCTCTGACCGCCGCCGGGGTGGTGGGCGCGCTGGTCGGCCGGCGCAGCCGGGCGCTGTCCGCACTCTCCGGCGGGGCGCTGCTCGCCGCCTCGGTCTGTACCCGGTTCGGCATCTTCCACGGCGGGGTCGCCTCGGCGCGGGACCCGAAGTACACGGTGGTGCCGCAGCGGGAACGCGCACGGCAGCGCGAGCGGCAGGCAGGACACGACAACGTGCCGGGCGCCGGCCGGAAACTGGATTAGGCAGGCAGCAGGCGCCAGGCCCACGAGCCGATTCGGGGGTACCGCTCATGGCCACAACAGCCGCGGGGACGCGGGGAGATCGACAACCGACGCGGGGCCGGTGGGGTCTCGTGGTGGCGGCCGTGCTCGTCCAGCTCGCGCTCGGCGCCGTGTACGCCTGGAGCGTGTTCAACAAGCCGCTGCAGGCCGAGTTCGGGTGGAGCAAGGCCGAGGTGGTGCTGCCGTTCGAGGTGGCGATCGGCACGATCTTCATCGGCAGCCTGATCGGCGGACGCATCCAGGACCGCCGCGGTCCCCGCGCCGTCGCACTGGGCGGCGGGATCCTCTACGCCGTGGGGACCATCCTGGCGTCGCTGGTGTCCTCGGGTGATCAACTGTGGCTGCTGCTGCTCACCTACGGGGTCATGGGCGGCATCGGCCTCGGCGCCGCCTACATCACCCCGATCGCGATGCTCAGCAAGTGGTTCCCGGACCGGCGCGGGCTGATCACCGGCATCGCCGTCGCCGGCTTCGGCTTCGGGGCCGTGATCACCGCCCCGGTGGCGAAGGCGCTGCTCGCCGGCACCAGCCACAAGACCAGTGTCTTCCTGCCCCTCGGCATCGCCTATCTCGTCGCGGTGCTGCTGGGGGCGTCCTTCTTCCGCGACCCGCCCGCCGGGTATCAGGTGCCCGGCTTCACCCCTGCGGTCGGCGGTCGGGCGGTCGCCGGCACCCGGGTTTACACCTTCGGCGAGGCCCTGCGGACCCGGCAGTGGTACCTGCTCACGCTGATCCTCACGCTCAACGTGACCTGCGGGATCGCGCTGATCTCCCAGGCCGCGGACGCGGCCCAGGCGGTCGCCGGCGTGAGCGCGGCGACCGCCGCCGGGCTGGTCGGCGTCCTCGGGCTGTTCAACGGCGGGGGACGGGTGGCCTGGGCGTGGCTGTCCGACCGGATCGGCCGGATGACCGCGTTCCTCGGGATGCTCGCCCTGCAGGGGATCTGCTTCCTGATCCTGCCGCACGCCTCCGCCTTCTGGCTCTTCGCGGTCCTCGCCGCGCTGGTCTACCTGGCCTACGGTGGTGGCTTCGGCACCATGCCGGCGACGGCGGCGGACTACTTCGGTACGCCGAACGCCGGGGCGATCTACGGAGCCATGATCGTCGCCTGGAGCATCGGAGGCGTGGTGGGTCCGCTGCTCACCGCGGTGCTCTACGACGCCAGCGGCAAGAGCTACACCCTGCCCTTCACGGTGATCGGCATCCTCGCCTTCGTCGCGCTGGTGCTACCGCCGATCACCCGCCTGCCCACCGCGCCCGGTAAGCCGCGACCGCACTTCCAGACGCCCGGGCCCTGATCGGGCGGGCACACGGTCCTCCGCAGGCGGACCGAGATCGTATGTGGTTAAGTGCTGGGTGGAGGCGTTCAGGTGGCTGGTGCCCCTCCCGGTCTTCAAAACCGGTGTGGTCCGGGACCCGGGCCAGGCGGGTTCGATTCCCGTCCGTCTCCGCCAAGCAGCCCTGTGGAGAGACACGATGCCCGACGGCACGGCCGACCCGCGACGGCGCGTGCCGCGCACCGACGCGCTGCTCGCGGACCCCGGCCTCGCCGCCGCCGTCGACACTCTCGGTCGCGACCGGGTGAAGGCCGCCATCGTCCGGGCCCAGCAGCGCGCCCGCCGCGGTGAGATCACCCCCGAGCAGGTACGGGACGTCGCACTGGCCGACCTGCCGGCGCCCGCACCCCGGGCGGTGCTCAACGCGACCGGGGTCGTGCTCCACACCAACCTGGGCCGGGCCCCGCTCGCGCCCGCCGCGGTCGAGGCGATGGTCGCCGCCGCCGGGCACACCGACGTGGAACTCGACCTGCGTACCGGTCGGCGGGCCCGCCGTGGCCGGGACACCCTCGACGCGCTGGCCGCCGCCGTACCCGACGCGCAGGCCGTGTACGTGGTCAACAACGGCGCCGCCGCCCTGGTGCTGGCCGCCACCGCGCTGGCCGCCGGCGCCGAGATCGTGGTCAGCCGCGGTGAGCTCGTCGAGATCGGCGACGGGTTCCGCCTGCCGGACCTGCTGGAGAGCACCGGCGCCCGGCTGCGGGAGGTCGGCACCACCAACCGCACCACCCTCGCCGACTACGCCGCGGCGATCGGCCCGCGCACCGGCTTCGTGCTCAAGGTGCACCCGTCGAACTTCCTGGTCACCGGGTTCACCTCGGCCGTCGACGTCGGTGAGCTCGCCACCCTCGGCGTGCCGGTGGTCGCCGACATCGGCTCCGGCCTGCTCGCCCCCGATCCGCTCCTGCCCGACGAGCCGGACGCCGCCAGCACCCTGCGCGCCGGCGCCCACCTGGTCACCGCCAGCGGCGACAAGCTGCTCGGCGGCCCGCAGGCCGGGCTGCTGCTCGGCACCGCCGAGTTGATCGAGCGACTGCGCCGGCACCCGCTCGCGCGGGCGCTGCGGGTCGACAAGCTCACCCTGGCGGCGCTCGCCGCCACCCTGCACACCCCGACCACCCCCACCCGGGCCGCGCTGCACGCCGACCCGGCCACGCTGCGGCAGCGGGCGGAACGGCTGCGCGACCAACTCGGCGCGGACGGCCGCAAGGCCGAGGTGGTGCCCTGCGCCTCCGTGGTCGGCGGCGGGGGCGCCCCCGGCGTCGAGCTCGACTCGTGGGCGCTCACCCTGCCCGAGCGGTACGCCGAGCCGCTGCGCACCGGCGAGCCGCCCGTGCTGGGCCGGGTGCTGCAGGGCCGGCTCCTGCTCGACCTGCGCTGCGTACCGGCCGAGGCGGACGGGACCATCCGGGACGCCATCCTGCGGGCGGTCGAGTAGCCGTGTGGGTCGTCGCCACCGCCGGGCACGTGGACCACGGCAAGTCCACCCTGGTCCGGGCGCTGACCGGGATGGAACCGGACCGGTGGGCGGAGGAACGCCGCCGGGGCATGACCATCGACCTGGGTTTCGCCTGGACCACGCTGCCCTCCGGCGGCACCATCGCCTTCGTCGACGTGCCCGGGCACGAGCGGTTCGTGCCGAACATGCTCGCCGGCGTCGGGCCGGTACCGGCCGCGCTGATCGTGGTGGCCGCCGACGAGGGGTGGATGCCGCAGTCCGCGGAACACCTCGCCGCGCTGGACGCGCTCGGGGTGTCGTACGGGCTGCTGGCGGTCACCCGGGCGGACCTGGCGGACCCGGGGCCGGCGCTGGCCCTGGCCCGGGAGGAGATCGCCGGTACCTCGTTGGGTGAGGTGGATGCGGTCGCGGTCAGCGGCGCCACCGGCGCCGGTCTGCCCGACCTGCGGGCCGCCCTGGACCGGCTGGTCGCCCGGCTGCCCGACCCGCTGGCCGACGCGCCGGTGCGCCTGTGGGTGGACCGCTCGTTCACCATCCGCGGCAGCGGCACCGTGGTGACCGGCACCCTCGGTGGCGGCCGGCTGCGCGTCGGCGACCAGCTCGAACTCGCCGCCACCGGGGAGCCGGTCCGGGTACGCGGCCTGCACTCGCTCGGCACCACCCGGGACCGGGTGGACGCGGTGGCCCGGGTGGCGGTGAACCTGCGCGGGGTGTCCCGGGACAGGAT
>JBARAE010000036.1:0-3839 GCA_049791715.1 Micromonospora sp. | reverse complement strand
CGACCGCGCCGCAGAAGACGAACAGCCCGAGCAGCACCAGGGCCGTCATGGTCGGCCCCTCCTGCGCGATCTGCCGCTCGGGCAGGGTGGTCAGGGCGATGTGCCCGGCGACGTAGGCGAAGACGGTCGCCACGATGAAGACGACGCCGCCCATCGTGGGCGTGCCCTTCTTGCCCTGGTTGCTGGCGAGCCCGATGGATCGGATCGGCTGGCCGGCCTTGAGCGCGGTGAAGACGCGAATCGCCACCGGCGTGCCGAACAGGGAGATGATGAACGCGACCGCGGCCGCGACGATGACCGCCCTCACGGGCGAACCTCCACGAGATCCGGATTTCTCACGGCGTCCTCACCGAGCTTCCAGATCAGCGCCTGACGTATCGACCTGAGCTGGCCGTGCAGATAGTCCTTAGCGAAATCATGGATCACGAGGCACGAGCTTGCCATCCGACGGCGAGCGGAGCAGCCCTGGACCTCACAGCGCCGTGGTTCGCAACTCGCCGACACGAATCCGACGACGATCTTGCAGCGCCAGGCCCGAGGTTCAACTTGTGTCCGAAGCGGCGGAGATAGCCCAAGCGACGCGATCCCTTGTCGACTGTGGTGCGCGATGCAATCTGTCCAGGAGCGGTAGACGGCCGAGCGTCATGGCGTTCGGGGTGACGGCGTGCGGCCTGGGTCGACACCGAGGGCGTCGAGTGGTCCGCGGAGTTCACCACCGAGCGAGAAGCGGTGTCACACGTGGCGAAGATGGCCCCGGGCGGACTGCGCTTCCACGACCTACGGCACTCGTACGCGACCGAGCTGGTGTCGCGGGGCGTCCCGCTCAACGGCGTCCAGGCGGTGATGGGCCACGAGAAGCCGTCGACCACGCTCAACCTCTACACCCACCGGTCGGTCGGACGGCCGGCACCAACGCATCCGCGACGCGTTCGCTGACGATCCGCTGATGCCCAACGACGACTGACGATGGAATCAGCAAGAGGCACCCTCGACCGAGGGTGCCTCTTCTGCGCTATTTCAATGGTGGGCGATACTGGGATCGAACCAGTGACCTCTTCGGTGTGAACTGTCGGCGAGGGGGTGTGGTGGGGGCGTCTGCCGAGGTCAGACCGCTTGCTCCGGCTCGTCTCGGTGCCATGTGGCCGGCACGGTTGCTGTACTTCGCTGCTGTACTGCTGGCGTCGATCGCTCGACCTGCCTGATCCATCCGAGGAAGCGGCGGTGCAGCACGCCGGCCGGCGTCCAGGGCATGTTCTCGGTGGCCTGGACGAGATAGGAGCCGAGGTAGAGGGCCAGCGACACCGGAGCGTCCGCATACTCCGCCCGCAGCTCCCGTTTCCGCGTCGGGCAGGGCCAGGGCAGGCCGCAGCCTCCACAGCTCCAGATCGGCAGGACCGGGCCGTGGGTGGTCACCGCACACCCCCAAAGAAACCGGGCGTGATCGTCCGGGCCTGCCGGCTGGTCGCCCAATCCACCTGCCAGCACGGGTACGGCGCCAGCCGCGACCGCCATGCGCGGCAGCCGGCACACATGCCGTCGAGTCCCTTGACGTGCACGGCGAGGATGCTCTGCTCCTGGCCGTCGTTCATGGCGCCTCCTCCCCCGGCCAATGACTGCGGCTGATCGGAATGCGGTGCCGGGCCTGGCACGGCAGGTCGGCTCCGCAGCGGCAGATCCGCCGCCACTGCCGCCAGGACCAGACCGGCCGGTGCCGTCGCGCCAGGGTCAGCGCGACCGCTAGGAGGTACTCGTCGTAGGGGACATCGCCTCATAGGCTGGTCTCCGATACATGATCTGAGAGTTGCCTTCCTGCCGGCCAGGTGAACAGGTGCACCCGCGCTCCTCATGCCGCAGCGATTTGGAAGCGTGGATGCCCGAGCGCGGGGGACGTCCCGGACATCCACGCCGGCGAGGACGGGCCCGACAGCGCCAACCGAGGGGATCGACCTCCTCGGCAACCTCCCACAGGTACCGTTGGGTGGTCAAGGGCTGACGTAGGTGGTCTACTCGTGTTGCCAACCGAGGGGAACACCGTGCCACCGCGTTACCGCTACGAGCAGATCGCCGATGACCTCGCCGAACGCATCGCGTCCGGGGAGTTCCCGCCCGGCTCCAAGCTGCCCAGTCGACGAGAATTAATCCAGCACTACGGCGTCACCGAGCCCGTGATCGACCGAGCCATGCAGGTGCTTCGAATTAGGGGAATGACGGAAACACTCCCCGGCGTGGGTGTTTTCGTAGCGGAGTAGCCAGCCCGGGCCGTGGATCGGGAGACGAGATGGTCAACAGCGTGCTCGCGATCGTGGCTGGCATCGCCTGCATTGTCTTCTGCCGCCCCTTGGCGCGACGAATCGCCGAAGCGCCGCACACGCCCGGTGGTCGGCACAAGGTGCGGATTGCACTTGTAATGTCGGTCCTCGCCGGCGCCCTACTGATCGCATGGGGCATTTCCTGGCTTCTGAGCGGGTGATGGCGAAGCCCGCTGGTCAGGCGCCCGAAATGACTCCTTCGGCGTGAACGCGGGTACGCCCATCGCCTGTTGTCGTCTGAAGCCGTCCACCGCCGGCGAGTAGGGCGTTGTCTCGCCCTGCGTCGTCTCCTGCCGGTGGCCGCTGGCGCCCCGCCGCCGCTGGGCGTCTCGCTGCCTTCGTGCTGCCTCTCAACTCACTCCGCAGCTCGGGGGCCCTACAGCGGACTGCTGCCTTTTGTCCACGTCGGCGTTACGGTGCCAAGTAACGCCCAAACTTGGAGGCCCCAATGACGAGCGTCGACCCGACAGCCCCACAGCAGCGGACTCCCGTCGAGAGCCCTCCTACCGCCTACGCAGCCGCGCCCGCTGTCCGCGAGCGCCGCGGCCCGCTGCGCACGACCCGGGATGTCGTAGCGATCATCCGAGACGTGCTACTCATCATTGTGCTCGCCGCGCTGCTAATCTTCGGCGGCGCTGTCGTCAAAGGGATCAGCGACCTCGGCAACGACCTGAACTCCCCGGACCCCACGTCCACCTGCATCGGTGAGGAACCTTGCTAGCAAACACGGAGAAGGGCGGCGCTCTTACAGGAGTAGGGGCCTACCTCACCTCCTCTTGACCTACGCATTACGAGTCGGTCGCGGCCTGCAGATCGTCGCGGTCCTGGTCCTCATCGACCTGCGCCTCAGGTTTACCAGCGTCCGGTGCTGTTCGGCGGCTTGGCTGCTCCGATGGCTGCTCGGCCGAAGTGCCGCCCAGCCAGGGGCCGGCGCAGGTGGTGCGATGAAGGTTCAGTCAAGCGCTCTGTACTCAGCCGGCGGTCCAACAAGTTCCGGGTGCCGGATCCAGAACCCTTCCCCGTAGATCTTCCGCATCGCCCAGTGCCATGCTTCGTTATGGAAGACGAGTCCTCGGTACGGTGCATCGCTGGCCTCGAAGGGGTACCGCTGCACGGCCGCTGCCTCGGCTTGGGTTGCATTGAGGCCCCCGTAACGCTGCATCACCCACGCAAAGCGTCGGCGCTCGTCTTGCAGGTACTGGACATACTCGTCCTCGCTCCAGTCCGCCATGTCTCTAGCCTAGAATGCCGGTACTCGGAGTCTTTGAGCCATAGCCCCAGCTTGAGCTGCTCAGCCTGTGAGCTCCACCTGGTCCTCATCGTCCACGCGCGGGGCAGCTCGCGACAGGTCCGACCCCTCGTTTGTAAGTTCTGGGCGCATCGTCCGGCGTAGTCCGTCCGCATCCGCTACCTCGGACGATTGTCCGCCCGCGGCCGCCGGCCGCTGCCCTCGTCCCGGCCCGTTGCTGTCACCGTTGCTGTCGACAGCCACCACTCGTCCGGTTGCCGACGTCTCACGCTGTCGTGGTG
>JBARAE010000035.1:0-3683 GCA_049791715.1 Micromonospora sp. | reverse complement strand
GCCCGGCGGCGGTACAGGCGAGCACCCCGGCCGCGCCGGTGCCCGCGGCCAGCGCCCCGGCGGCGCTGGGGATCAGCACCTGCCCGAGCCGGTTGCCCGTGAGCCGCAGCGACATCGCCCGGCCGCGCAGCCCGGGCGGGGCGACCTCGGCCAGGAAGGACATGGTCAAAGGCTGACCCGCGCCCAGGCCCAGCCCGGCGACGGTGACCACCACCGCCATCGCCCAGAACGGCAGGGGCGGCAGCAGCAGCCCGAGGCCGGCGGCGGAGAGGGCGACGGTGCCGACCAGCAGCACCCGTCGGCCCAGCGCGGCGACCAGGCGGCCGAGCAGCAGCCGCGAGGCCATCGAGGCGACCGCCCGCAGCCCCAGCAGGACGCCGATCGAGCCGGAGGCGATGCCCCGTTCGGCGCCGAGGGCCGGCAGGTAGACCAGGGAGATGTCGACCGCGGCGAGCACGACGCAGCTGACCGTCAGGGCCCGGACCAGCCCGGGCTGGCCGAGCAGCTCGCGCATCCCGCCGCCGCCCGCCCCGCCGGTGGCCTGGGTGTGATGGCCGGACGGGCGCAGGAACAGGGCCGCGACCAGCAGCGGCACGGTGAGCACGGTGGCGCCGAGGAAGATCGCCCGGGTGTCCGGGATGGCGCGGTCCCCGCCGAAGACCACGATCAGGCCGGGGCCGAGGGCCTGGCCGAGCGAGGCGGCGAAGGTGTAGTAGCCGAAGGCGGCGTCGTACCGGTCCGCCGGGGTGCGGTTGGCGACCAGAGCCTGCTGCGCCACCACCGAGCAGAGGTGCGCGGTGCCCAGCACCATGCTGGCCAGCACCAGGCCGCCGACCGAGTCGGCGAGGAGGACGAAGCAGAGGCCGGCGACGGCGAGCAGCGCCGACCCGGCCAGCACGATCCGGCGTTCGCCGAACCGGTCGACGGCGTGTCCCGAGGGGACGGCCAGCACCAGCGGTACGACGGCGAAGCTGGCGCCGAGCACGCCCAGCCAGGCCGACGGCACGTCGAGGTCGAGCGCCCGGTACGTCGACGCGGGACGCAGCATGAAGGTGACCGCCTGCACCGCGATGGTGTGCGCGAGGAGCAGGGCGGTCTGGGTGCGGCCGGGGATCCCCACGTCAGGCAGGGACCCCCGGCGTCCGGGTGCGGCGAACCGACACTCAGTCGGCCTTCACGGCGAGCACCGGGCAGGGCACCCGGAGCAGGACCTCCTGCGCGGTCGACCCCATGATCAGCTTCCCGACCGGGGTCCGGTGCCGGATCCCGATCACCACCAGCGACACGTCCTCCGCCTCGACGATCTCCACGATCTCCTCCGCGGCGTCCCGCCCGCGCATGAGCTGCCGGACGGTGTGCGGCACGCCCGCCGCGGTCAGCTCGCGGGTGACCCGCTCCAGGTCGGGCTCCTGGGCGAGGCGCGGGTCGACGTACGCGTCACCGCGTGACGTGTTCACCAGCAGCACCGGCTCCTGGCGGAACTTCGCCTGCTCGATGGCGGCCTGCAGGGCCGCCTCGCCCAGCGGGGAGGGCACGTACCCCACCAGCACGGTCATCCGGTCACCAACCTTCCACGCAGCGGACGGACCACGAACCGGCCGACCAGCGGCCAGAGAAGCACCACCAGGACGACGGCGTAGATCACCCAGGAGACCCACCCGCCGATCAGGCCGTGCAGCTCGCCGCCGGAGAGCTGGAGCGCCCGCCGGCCCTGCAACTCGGCGAGCGGGCCGAGGATGACGCCGACGATCAGCGGCAGGATCGGCAGCCCGAACCGCCGCATGCCGAAGCCGAGCAGGCCGAGGGCGAGCAACAGGAACAGGTCGAACGGCTGGGAGTTGACCGCGTACGCGCCCATCGAGGCGAAGAAGAGGATCCCGGCGTAGAGGTACGGGCGCGGGATCCGCAACAGGCGCGCCCAGGCCGGGGCGAGCGGCAGGTTGAGCACCAGCAGCAGCAGGTTGCCGACGAACAGGCTGGCGATCAGCGTCCAGACCAGCGCGGACTCCCGCTCGAAGAGCAGCGGGCCGGGCTGGATGCCGTACTGCCGGAAGGCGGCCAGCATCACCGCGGCGGTGGCGTTGGTGGGCAGGCCGATCGCCAGCAGTGGCACCAGGGTGCCCGCGGCCGAGGCGTTGTTGGCGGCCTCCGGCCCGGCGACGCCCTCGATGGCGCCCCGACCGAACTCCTCCGGGTGCTTCGTCAGCTTCTTCTCGGTGACGTACGACAGGAAGGTCGGGATCTCCGCCCCGCCCGCCGGCACCGCGCCGAACGGGAAGCCGTAGGCGGTGCCGCGCAGCCAGGGCTTCCAGGACCGCTTCCAGTCCTCCCGGCCCAGCCACGGCTGGCCGACCGGAATCACCTCACCGGACTTGCGGCGCAGGTGCGCGGCGATCCAGAGCGCCTCGCCCACGGCGAAGATGCCGACTGCCACCACGACCACGTCGATGCCGTCGGCGAGCTGCGGAATGCCCAGGGTGAGCCGCTGTTGACCGGTCTGGTCGATCCCGATCACGCCGATGGTCAGGCCGAGCAGCAGCGAGGCGAAGCCGCGTACCCGGGATGCCCCGAGCACCGCGGTGACCGCCACGAACGCAAGCAGCATCACCGCGAAGTAGTCGGGCGCGCCGAGGCTGACCGCGAACGACACCATGGGCGAGATGACCAGCACCAGCAGCACGGTGGCGATGGTGCCGGCGACGAACGAGCCGATCGCGGCGGTGGCCAGCGCCTGCGCCGCCCGGCCCGCCTTCGCCATCTTGTTGCCCTCGATCGCGGTCACCACCGAGGACGACTCGCCCGGGGTGTTGAGCAGGATCGAGGTGGTCGAGCCGCCGTACATGCCGCCGTAGAAGATGCCGGCGAACATGATGAACGCCTGGGTGGGTTCCATCCCGTACGTCACCGGCAGCAGCAGCGCCACCGTCATCGCCGGCCCGATGCCGGGCAGCACCCCGACGGCGGTGCCGATGGTCACGCCGAGCAGCGCGATCAGCAGGTTCATCGGGGTCAGCACGTTGGCGAACCCGTCGAGGAGATTGCCGAAGTTGTCCATCTAGAGGATCCCTTGCAGCACGCCGGCGGGCAGGTTGACCCCGAGCCCGATGGCGAATGTGTAGAACGTGACCAGCGACAGCGCCACGGCGATCAGCAGGTTCCGGACGTAGTGGCGGTTGCCCAGCGCGTAGGCCGAGCCCCAGAAGAGGATCGTCCCGCTGATCACCCAGCCGAGCCGGTCGATGAGCACGGCGTTGACCAGAAACGCGCCGATCAGCAGCAGCACCGTCCGCCAGTCGATCGGGCTGCTCAGGTCGACGTCCTCGCCGGCCTCCGGCTCGCCGGTGCCGCCGCGGGCCACGTCCACCCCGTAGATCGCCGCGACGATCAGCAGCAGCACGCCGAGCAGGATCGGCACCGGCCTGGGGCCGATCGGGTCGGCGGTGTTCACCGCGTGCCCGATGCGGGTGGTCGCGTCGAGGATCACCAGGCCGCCGACCAGGGCGAGGAACGCGCAGACGCCGTACTGCGCCCGGTCCGGCCTGGGCGCCGGACCGTCGTCCACCGCCGGCTCATCGACCGTCGGCGGCACGTCAGCCACCGCCGGCAGGTCCGCCGTACGCTGCGCGCCCGGCTGTTCCGGGATCGGCGGTACGGGTGTCTCCACGGCCGGGGGCCGGGGCGGC
>JBARAE010000034.1:0-4293 GCA_049791715.1 Micromonospora sp. | reverse complement strand
GACCCAGCCCGCGACCTCGGTGCCGCGGTGCCGGTCCCGGGTGAGCGCCCAGACGGCGGCTCGCAGCGCCCGCCCGCCGTCGAGCGGCAGCCCGGGCAGGCTGTTGAAGATCGCGACGATGACGTTGCTCACCGCGAGCTGGAAGGCGAACTGATCGATCAGCGTGCCGTCGGGCAGCGCGAGGGTCGCCGCGACGGCGACCGCGCCGAGCACCGCCGACACCGCCGGGCCGGCGAGGGAGACGAGCAGGTCGACGCGGGGGCTGGGGGCGTCCCGGTCCATCTCGGTGTAGCCGCCGAGCAGTTCGAGGGTGATCCCGCGCACACCGATGCCGTACCGGCGGGCGGTCAGGGCGTGACCCAGCTCGTGCAGCAGCACCGAGCCGAGCAGGGCCACGACGAAACCGGCACCGATGAGCCAGCCGCCGACGTGCCCCACCGCCAGTTGGCGGCGGGCGAACTCGGCGTACACCACGGTCACCAGGAGGGTCAGCAGGAGCATCGAGGCGTCGACGTACAGGGGCACCCCGAACACCCGGCCCACGGTGAGGCCGGGACGGCGTCCGGGCCGACGTCGTGGTCGGGGCGTCTGCTCCACCGGGCCGATGCTACGCGGCGAGGATCATGCGCCGGTGCGGCGACGGCCGGCCTGTCACACCGGTGCCCTAACCTTCCGGGCATGACGGCGGAACCGGTGATCGACACGCAGGACACCCTCGCCACGGCGGCGGTGCCGCCCACGATCCGGGCTTCGCTGTCGCCGTCGCGGGCGGCGGATTTCAAGACCTGCCCACTGCTCTACCGGTTCCGCAGCATCGACCGGCTGCCCGAGCGTCCGACCGTGGAGCAGGCTCGGGGCACCCTGGTGCACGCCGTGCTGGAGCGACTGTTCGACCTGCCGGCGGGGGCCCGCACCCCGCAGTCCGCGGGCGACCTGGTGGCCCCGCAGTGGGACCGGCTGGTCACCGAGCAGCCGGAGCTGGCCGGCCTCTTCGCCGAGGGCGACACCACCGGGCCCGCCGAGTTCCTCCGCTCGGCCACCGCCCTGCTGCAGGGCTACTTCGCGGTGGAGGACCCACGCCGGCTGGAGCCCGCCGAGCGGGAGGCGTTAATCTCCGCGGTGGTCGACGAGGAGCTGCTGATCCGCGGCTACCTGGATCGGCTGGACGTCGCCCCCGACGGGGCGCTGCGGGTGGTCGACTACAAGACGGGTGGGGCGCCGCGGGAGGCGTTCGAGGCGAGGGCGCTGTTCCAGCTCAAGTTCTACGCACTGGTGCTGTGGCGGACCCGGGGCGTGGTGCCGCGGGTGCTTCGGCTGCTCTACCTCAGGGACGCCGAGGTCTGCGACTACGCCCCGGACGCGGAGGAGCTGCTGCGCTTCGAGCGCACGGTGGTGGCGCTCTGGCAGGCGATCGAGCAGGCCACCGAGCGGCAGGATTTCCGTCCCCGGCCGAGCCGGCTCTGCGACTGGTGCAGCCATCAGGCGCTCTGTCCGAGCTTCGGCGGCACTCCGCCGCCGTTCCCGGTCCGCGGTGCGGGCGACCCGCTGCAGGACGCCCGGTCCCGTCCGGTCGCCCCCGGCGCGGACGAGTGAGCCTCCTCCCCGGGGAGGAGGCGGAGGTCGGCGTCGGTGACGAGGGGCCGCCCGAACCGGCGGCTACGGTTTTCCCATGATGGAGCGGCTGAGGGCGTGGGCCGGCCGGCGCCCGCTGGCCACCGACGCGCTCTTCGCGTCCGCCCTGGTGCTGCTGGAAGTCGCGTTCCTCCTGCTCACCCCGCGCGAGCTACGGCCCGGGCAGTTGCCGGGCGTGCTGGGCTGGAGCGTGCTCTGCGCCGTGCCGGTGGCGCTGCGCCGGGTCGCACCCTGGCCGGCGGTCGGCGCCGCGTTGGCCACCCTGGCGGTGCCGGCGCTGCTGGGACACGCCCCGGCCACGCAGGGCCTCGCCTTCGTGGTGCTCACCTACACGATGGCGGCGCACCGGCCGCTGCGTACGGCCGCGCTGGCCGCGCTGCTGCTCTGGGTGCCGGTGCTGCTGGTGAACATGGTGGCGCCGCTCAAGGGCGTGCTCGACATGGGTCCCGGCTACCTGGTGCTGAACAACCTGCTCACCGCGTCGGTGGCGTACGCGGTGGGGCGGGCCGTGCACGCCCGGCGGCAGTCGACGCAGATGCTGCGCGAACGGGCCCGGATCGCCGAGGCCACCCAGCGTTCCCTGGCCGAGCAGGCGGTCGCCGATGAGCGGCGCCGCATCGCCCGGGAGCTGCACGACGTGGTCGCCCACCACGTGAGCGTGATGGGGGTGCTGGCCACCGGCGCCCGTCGGGTGCTGCGCCGTGACCCGGACGCCGCCGACGAGGCGATCGCCACCATCGAGGAGACCAGCCGGGCGACCCTGCGGGAGCTGCGCCGGCTGCTGGACGTCCTGCGCACCGACGCCGAGCCGGCCGCCGAGCTCACCCCCCAGCCGGGGTTGACCGGCATCGAGGCGCTGGTGGAGCAGGTCCGGGAGGCGGGCCTGCCGGTGACGCTGCGGGTCGACGGCACGCCCGGGCCAATGGAGCAGGGCGTGGCGCTGACCGTCTACCGGATCGTGCAGGAGGCGCTGACCAACGCGCTCAAGCACGCCGGCACGGCGACCGCGGTGGTGCGGCTCACCTTCACCGACGCCTTCCTGGCGGTGGAGGTCACCGACACCGGCCGCGGCCCGGGCCCGCTGCCCGACCGGATCGGACACGGACTGGTGGGCATGCGGGAGCGGGTGGCGCTCTACGGTGGGGCTCTGCGGACCGGTCCGCGCCCCGGCGGCGGCTTCCGGGTGTACGCGACGATCCCGGTCGAGTCCGCCGGTGCGGTACCGGCGTGACCGATCGACGGTTCGACCAGCACGACGGGGGGGACGATGACGGACGGCACGGCACGGCCACGGCCGGTACGGATCCTGCTCGCCGACGACCAGCGACTGCTGCGGACGGGTTTCCGGATGGTCCTCGGCACCGAGGACGACCTGGACATCGTGGGCGAGGCCGGTGACGGCGTGGAGGCGGTGGAGCTGTCCCGGCGGCTGCTGCCGGACGTGGTGCTGATGGACATCCGGATGCCCCGGATGGACGGGGTGGCCGCGACCCGGGCGATCGTCGACGCCCGGCTGCCGGTACGCGTGCTGATCCTGACCACCTTCGACCTGGACGAGTACGTGGTCGGGGCGCTGCGGGCCGGGGCCAGCGGCTTCCTGGCCAAGGACGTACCGGCCGAGGACCTGGTCACCGCCATTCGCACGGTCGCCGCGGGCGAGGCGGTGGTGGCCCCGCGGATCCTCAAGCGGCTGCTGGACCGCTTCGCCGACGTGCTGCCCGACCCGGCGGCCAGCCCGCCGAAGGTGCTCAGCGTGCTGACCGAACGGGAGCGGGAAGTGCTCGTGCAGGTGGCGCGCGGGTTGTCCAACGCGGAGATCGCCCGGGCGTTGTCGGTGAGCGAAACCACCGTCAAGACCCACGTCGGCCACGTGCTGACCAAGCTGGGGCTGCGCGACCGGGTGCAGGCGGTTGTGCTGGCGTACGAGACGGGCCTGGTGACGCCCCAACGGTGACCCCTCGTCAGGGTCGCCTGCCCCGGTCAGCGTGGCGATGTCGTCAGGCTCGTCTGCCGGCCCGCTTCCTGGCTTCGCGGATCCACGCTTCCAATGGCGTCGACCCGCCCCCACCGGCCCGGGATGTCGAGCAGCTCGATGCGGCCGAACCGCTCCGGCAGCGCCGCGTCGACCACCAGATCATCTTCGTACGGCTCGAGGCCGAGCAGAGTGCGCACCAGCAGCAGGGGTGCTCCCGTGGCTGTGGCCTGCGGACTGTTCGCCGCCGGGTACGGGACGGGGCGCCGGGTCAGCGTCCGGTCGTATCCGCCGAAGGCCTCCGGCAGTCGGCCGTCGAAGAACTCGGCGGCGTCGATGATCCCCTCGGCGATGCGTCCCGCCTCCTCGGTGAAGCCGTAGCGGCGCAGCCCCCAGGCGATGAACGCGTTGTCGAACGGGAAGACCGTACCGACCTGATAGCCGAGCGGGTTGTAGCGCCCCTCCCCCTCGGCCAGGCTGCGCACTCCCCAGCCGGAGAAGAGTCGGGGGCCGAGGAGATGTTCAGCGATCTTCGCCGCGCGGGACTCGTCCACGATGCCGGTCCACAGCAGGTGTCCGATGTTGGAGGAGAGGGCGTCGACCTGGCGGCCGTCGCCGTCGAGGGCGAGGGCGTAGTACTCGCCGTCGGAGACCCAGAAGTCGCGGTTGAACCGCTCCTTCAGTTCGGC
>JBARAE010000033.1:0-5312 GCA_049791715.1 Micromonospora sp. | reverse complement strand
GCGTCGACGCGCCCGGCCGCGACGGCCGGGGGTACGAGCCCCGGTACCGCGAGGACCCCGGCCCGGCCGCCCCCCAGCCGCTGCGCGGACTGGCCAGGGACGGCGTCACGGACAGCGGACCGGGCCGCAGTGGTGTCGATCGCCGACCGGGTGGGCGGGACGACCGCCGGCTGCCCGGCGGCGCGGAGAGCGGGGGCAACCGCCTCAACCCGAAGTACATGTTCGAGACGTTCGTCATCGGCTCCTCGAACCGTTTCGCGCACGCGGCGAGCGTGGCGGTGGCCGAGTCGCCCGCGAAGGCGTACAACCCGCTCTTCATCTACGGCAGTTCCGGGCTGGGCAAGACCCACCTGCTGCACGCCATCGGGCACTACGCCACCACGCTGGGCAACGCCCGCTCGGTCCGGTACGTGTCGACCGAGGAGTTCACCAACGACTTCATCAACTCACTCCGGGACGACAAGACGAGCGCGTTCCAGCGCCGCTACCGGGACGTCGACATCCTGCTGATCGACGACATCCAGTTCCTGGAGAACCGCGAGCGGACCCAGGAGGAGTTCTTCCACACCTTCAACACGCTCCACAACGCCAACAAGCAGATCGTGATCACATCCGACCGGTCACCGAAGCAGCTGGCGACCCTGGAGGACCGGCTGCGTACCCGCTTCGAGTGGGGGCTGCTGGCCGACATCCAGCCGCCGGACCTGGAGACCCGGATCGCGATCCTGCAGAAGAAGGCGGCCCAGGAGCGGCTCTTCGCCCCGCCGGACGTGCTGGAGTTCATCGCGTCCCGGGTGTCGAACTCGATCCGGGAACTCGAAGGGGCGCTGATCCGGGTCACCGCCTTCGCCAGCCTCACAAGGTCGTCGGTCGAACTGTCCCTGGCGGAGGAGGTGCTGCGGGACTTCATCCCGGACGGCGCCGGGCCGGAGATCACCGCTGACCAGATCATGGTCTCCACCGCCGACTACTTCGGGGTGAGTCTGGAGGACCTGCGGGGTCACTCCCGCTCCCGGGTGCTGGTGAACGCGCGCCAGGTGGCCATGTACCTCTGCCGGGAGCTGACCGACCTCTCCCTGCCGCGGATCGGCCAGGCGTTCGGCGGTCGCGACCACACCACCGTGATGCACGCCGACCGGAAGATCCGCCAGCAGATGGCGGAGCGGCGTTCGCTCTACAACCAGATCGCCGAGCTGACCAACCGGATCAAGCAGAACACCTGAGGCGTACGCCACGCCGGTGAACACCGGAGAACGCCCGACCGAGCCGCGGTCGGGCGTTTTTTCGTCGCTCTGATCGGCCGACGCTTGACCCTCGACCGGGTCGAGGATCCAGGATCGCTGTCATGTTCATCCACAAGACGGCCCGGTTGTCCACATCCCCTGTTCCACAACCGGTGGAAAACCCACGCTCGGTTCAGGGTCGGTCACCCACAGACTGTGGACAACTCCTGGGGACGGGCTGTGGACGCCTGGGGACAGCGGCGGGGTTGTCCACCGACGACGGTCGACCTGTGGGCGGCCTGTTGAAGGTTCTGGGGACAACGTGACTCGCGGTCGTACGCCCCGTCCACAGCCTTGGGGAGAAAACCCGTGGATTACCGGTGGACAACCGGTGGACAACGGTGGACAACGTGAGGGGTCGCCGGTGCCTGTGGACTGAACCACGGGTTGTACCCCTGGTTCTCCACAGCGAAACCACCGGTGGATAACGTGTCTGACCTGCGCTGACGCTGGTTCTCCACAGTTTGCACAGGTGCGATGAAGACGATGAGTTTTCTCTTCTAAACAACAAAAACCAATCATCACCGTTGGACTTCCTGTGGATCAGGCCGGCAGCCGCCGGGGACAGCCCGTCAGCACCGGCAGATCCACGGGGTCGGGCGCACAGCCGATGCCCTCGCGCCCTAAGGTGCGATGGGTACCCGCACGGTCGGGCGGGACAGTGGGCAGCGGTCGGCATGAGAGAGTTGTCGCTGACGTCGACGCGGAGGCATTGATGAAGTTCCGAGTGGAGCGCGACGCGCTCGCCGAGGCGGTCGCCTGGACCGCCAAGAGCCTGCCCAACCGACCCTCCGTACCGGTGCTGGCCGGGGTGATGCTCCGGGTCACCGATGGCAACCTGCAGGTTTCCGGCTTCGACTACGAGGTCTCCAGCCAGGGCACCGTCGAGGTGCAGGGTGACGCCGACGGTGCGGCCCTCGTCTCCGGCCGACTGCTCGCCGAGATCACCAAGGCGCTCCCCGCCAAGCCCGTGGACATCGCGGCGGTCGGCGCCCACCTCGAACTGGTCTGCGGCAGCGCACGGTTCACCCTGCCCACCATGCCGGTCGAGGACTACCCCGCCCTGCCCGAGATGCCGGAGAGCGCCGGCACCGTCGACGCGGCCGCCTTCGCCGCCGCGGTGGCCCAGGTCGCCGTCGCCGCCGGCCGGGACGAGACGCTCCCGATGATGACCGGCGTCCGCATCGAGCTCACCGGCCGCACCCTGGCCATGCTGGCCACCGACCGGTACCGCCTCGCCCTGCGTGAGATGGAGTGGAACCCGGACGACTCCGAGGTGAGCATCAACGCCCTGGTGCCGGCCCGCACCCTGCACGACACCGCCAAGGCCCTCGGCCCGCTCGGTGGTCAGGTCACGATGGCGCTCTCCCAGGGTGGTGCCGGCGAGGGGATGATCGGCTTCTCCGGCGGCACCCGCCGGACCACCAGCCGGCTGCTCGACGGGGCCAACTACCCGCCGGTGCGCTCGCTCTTCCCGTCCACCCACAACGCCGAGGCGCGGGTCCCGGTCAGTGCGCTGATCGAGGTGGTCAAGCGGGTCGCGCTGGTCGCCGAGCGGACCACCCCGGTGCTGCTCAGCTTCAGCTCCGACGGGCTCGTCGTGGAGGCCGGCGGCACCGAGGAGGCCCGGGCCAGCGAGGCCATGGAGGCCATCTTCACCGGCGACCCGCTGACCATCGGCTTCAACCCGCAGTACCTGATCGACGGCCTGGCCAACCTGGGCGCTCAGTACGCGCAGCTCTCGTTCGTCGACGCCTTCAAGCCGGCGGTGATTTCCCCAGCGGGTGAGGATGGCGAGGTCATCCCGGGGTATCGATACCTCATCATGCCGATCCGCGTGTCCCGCTGATCGCACCCCTGAGACGCACGGAGGTAGGAGCAGATGCAGCTCGGCCTGGTAGGACTCGGCCGGATGGGCGGCAACATGCGCGAGCGTTTGCGGGCCGCCGGCCACGAGGTGGTCGGATTCGACCGCAACGCGGAGTTGAGCGACGTCGCGACCCTGGCGGAGCTGGCCGAGAAGCTGGAGTCCCCGCGTGCGGTCTGGGTGATGGTCCCGGCCGGCGTCACCGACGCCACCATCGACGAGCTCGCCGGCGTGCTGGGCGAGGGCGACATCATCATCGACGGCGGCAACTCCCGGTTCAGCGACGACCCGCCGCGGGCCGAGCGGCTGGGCGAGCAGGGGATCGGCTACCTGGACGTCGGTGTCTCCGGCGGCGTCTGGGGCCGGCAGAACGGGTACGCCCTGATGGTCGGCGGCGCCCAGGAGCACGTCGAGCGGCTGATGCCGATCTTCGAGGCGCTCAAGCCGGAGGGTGAGTTCGGCTTGGTGCACGCCGGGCCGGTCGGCGCCGGGCACTACGCCAAGATGGTGCACAACGGCATCGAGTACGGCCTGATGCACGCCTACGCCGAGGGCTACGAGCTGCTGGCGAAGTCCGAGATCGTGACCAACGTGCCGGGTGTCTTCAAGTCCTGGCGCGAGGGCACCGTGGTCCGGTCCTGGCTGCTCGACCTCCTCGACCGGGCGCTGGACGAGGACCCGGAGCTGGCCGAGCTGAGCGGCTACACCGAGGACACCGGTGAGGGGCGCTGGACGGTCGACGAGGCCGTCCGCCTGGCCGTGCCGCTGAACGTCATCACCGCCTCGCTCTTCGCCCGGTTCGCGTCCCGGCAGGAGGACTCGCCCGCGATGAAGGCGGTCGCCGCGCTGCGCCAGCAGTTCGGCGGGCATGCCGTCCGCAAGCGCTGAGCGGTATCCACAACCTGTGTACGTCCGCCGGCTCGACCTGGTCGACTTCCGCTCGTACGAGCGGGTCGGTGTCGACCTGGAGCCGGGCCCGAACGTGCTGATCGGCCCGAACGGGGTCGGCAAGACGAACCTGGTCGAGGCGTTGGGCTACGTGGCGACTCTGGATTCGCACCGGGTCGCCACGGACGCCCCCCTCGTCCGGATGGGCGCATCGTCGGCGGTGATCCGCTGCGCGGTGGTCCACGAGGGACGTGAGCTGCTGGTCGAGCTGGAGATCGTCCCGGGCAAGGCCAACCGTGCCCGGCTGGGCCGTTCCCCGGCCCGGCGCGCCCGGGACGTGCTCGGCGCACTCCGGCTGGTGCTGTTCGCGCCGGAGGACCTCGAACTGGTCCGGGGTGACCCGGCCGAGCGCCGCCGTTACCTGGACGACCTGCTGGTCACGCGGCAGCCCCGGTACGCCGGCGTGCGCGCCGACTACGAACGGGTCGTCAAGCAGCGCAACGCCCTGCTCCGGACCGCGTACCTGGCCCGGAAGACGGGCGGGTCGCGGGGCGGGGACCTGTCCACCCTCGCCGTCTGGGACACCCATCTGGCCCACCACGGCTCGGAGCTGCTCGCCGGCCGGTTGGAGCTGGTCGCCGCGCTCGCTCCGCACGTGACCAGGGCGTACGACGCGGTGGCGGCGGGCAGGGGTGCGGCCGGGATCGCGTACCGGCCGTCGGTGGAGCTGCCCGACCCGACCGTGGACCGGGCGGCGCTGGCCGAGGCGCTGAGCGCCGCGCTGGCCGAGTCGCGATCGGCGGAGATCGAACGGGGCACCACCCTGATCGGGCCGCACCGGGACGACCTGGCCCTCACCCTCGGCCCGCTGCCCGCCAAGGGGTACGCGAGCCACGGCGAGTCCTGGTCCTTCGCGTTGGCCCTGCGCCTGGCCGGGTACGACCTGCTCCGCGCGGACGGTATCGAGCCGGTGCTGGTCCTCGACGACGTCTTCGCCGAGCTGGACGCGGGCCGCCGAGAGCGCTTGGCCGAGCTGGTCGGCGGCGCGAGCCAGCTCGTGGTGACCTGTGCGGTCGACGACGACGTGCCGGCGGCCCTGCGCGGTACCCGGTACGAGGTGGGCGAGGGGACGGTGCGCCGTGTCGGATGAGGTGCAGCTTCCGCCGGCCCGGCTGGGGCCGGGACGCGGTGGGCGTACGCCGGAGGACCGGGCCGGCAGTGGCGCGCCTTCGCCGGACGGCCCTGACGGGACGTCGGGCCGGGCAGCCGGCGAC
>JBARAE010000032.1:0-9328 GCA_049791715.1 Micromonospora sp. | reverse complement strand
GGCGAGGATCGACTGAAGGCGTGCCCGGCACTCGGCGACGAAGGCCGGGTAGGTGTGCCAGTAGTAGGAGATGCCGCTGACGCCCACGGCGATCGCCCAGCCGCGGGCGCGCGCCCAGGTCACATCGTCGAGGTGCAGCGCGTTCCAGTACGCCTGTCGTGCCTCGGGCGGCAGGTCCCAGACCGTGGCGTGCTCGGCGTCGGGGAAGCCGATGGAGAGGGCGCCGAAGTCGATCACCGCGTGGAGCTTCCCGTCCCGAACCAGCAGGTTGGTGGGCTTGAGGTCGCCGTGCAGCCACTCGTCGGCTCCGGCAGGCTCAGGCAGGGCGAGGGCGGCCCGCCACAACCGTCCCAGCATGTCCACGTCGAGCTCCGCACCCACGGTGGCGCGGCAGTCGGCGAGGGACCTGCTGATCCACTGGTCGCATGGTCGAAGGCTGCCGCCGCGGTACCAACTGAGCTCGTCGGTGCGGGTCGCTCCCATCAGGTCGATGCCGTGGAGTTCCCGCACGATCGCCGCCAGGTCCGCGCCGAAGGAGCCCCAGTCCCGGACGGTGTCCGTGCGGGCTTCGTCACCCTCGATCCACCGGTACACCGACCAGACCAGCGGGAAGGCCTCGGTGGGCGCGCCGGTGTGGACGGGCTCGGGGATACGACACGACAGCAGCGGTGCCAGGCGGGGAAGCCACTCCTGCTCCTTGCGGATGGACCGGGCCGTGTCGGCGGTTCGGGGAAGTCGTACGAGCAACTCGTCGCCCAGCCGGTACATGGTGTTGTCCGTGCCCGCGCCGGCGGGCGACAACGGCAGGTCGGCCCATTCCGGGCGCTGCGCCTCCAGCAGCGACCGGACAAGCGCCTCGTCGACCAGAACCTCATTCGCGTGAAGCGTCACGCCGGAAGTCTCCCCGCCGGTGGCGGGCAAGGCCAGCGACTTTGCGCCGCGCCCCTGGCGCCCTTCTACTGGCCGAAGGTGCGCCGCAGGTTGCCGTTGAGCGTACGACGGCGTCCGGCCGCTTGGCCCAGATGGAGGACCACACGACCAGGCCGGGCCATTCGGTCTGCGTCGTCTGTGGACGCTGCTCGTCGTCCATCAGCAGCAGCCACGGACGGGCGGGATCGCGGTTCGGCTCGGTCAGTGCCTCGAAGATCACGTGGGGTGGCGCTGGCTGGTTCCGCTGTCGGCTTCCCGCTTCCATCACGCCCAAGGCTAAGCCGGCTACCTGCCTGAACGGGTACTGGCGCGGCCATCGGCGACCGACCACCATGCCTTCATGGATGCTCCGCCGATGGCCGTCACTGCCCGTTCCTCGCGGCCGCATGGAATCTGGTACGCCATCGCGGCGCTGATCGCCGCCGGTGGTGTGCTGGCCGCTGGCGCGGTGCTGTTCCTGGTTCCCTTCGGGGGTGACCTCGGGCAGGCCATCACGCCCGGCCAGCCGGTCACCGTGCAGCTGCCCGAGGCCGGGAAGATGGTGTGGGTCAAGGATGGCGGTGGTGCGCTGCCGGACCTGCACTGCGAGTCGTCCGACGTGGACACCCGCCGTCTCGAGGAGTGGCGCGAGGTCTCGATGCGCGGCGACCAGCTGACCCTGACGGCCGACGGCGAACGGTGGCGCGCCCTGCTCCTGGTGAGTGCCAAGCCGACCGGCCAGTACACGCTGACCTGCGCGCCCTCAGGGCCGGCCCTGTCGATCGGTGATCCTCCCCGGTTCCACGGCCCGCGGGCGAACGCGATCGCGACGCTGGCGGCCGTCGTCCTGGCATCGCTGGGCGTGCTGGTCGGCGCCGCCCTGACGCTGGTCGTCGCGGTCCGGCGACGCTAGCGGAGAGCGGGACGTCTCCACTGCGGTCAGTGCGGAAAGTCGGCCGGCCGCGCCACGTGCGCTCGTGCGACCAGGTCCCGGACGCGACGCACATCCGGGACGTGCCAGAGCACCGGGGTGCTCGACGGTTCGCTCGCCCATCCCCGCAGACCGGAGCCGCACCGGACATGCGGAGCCTGGACGGCGCTCAGTCCACCCGGCCGGAGGCGAGCAGCGCCGCGGTGGGCAGGACGAGCATCCCGTCGCCGTGGCGGTAGCGGGCGCTGAGCAGGTCGTACTGCTGCCGGATCCGTTCGCGGACCGCCGCCGGCTGCCGCTCCCACAGCAGGCCGAGCATCCCGATGCCGTTGGCCGGGCCCGCCCACCAGTCCTCCGGGTCGGCGCGGTGGTCCCAGGCAACGGTCGCGCAGCGGACATCGGCGAGCCCGGCGGCGGTCAGCAGCCCGGCCAGGCCCTCCTTCGTGCGGGCGAAGTTTCGTTCGGGCGCCACGCGGGGCAGGTCCGCCGGCTCCTCGCCGCCGGCGGCGGCGAAGATCTCGCCCCAGAGCCGTTGCAGCGGGGGCTGCGGATACGGCCAGATGGTGACCGCCACCCGCCCGCCCGGGCGCGCCACCCGGCACAGCTCCGCCAGCGCGGCGGCCGGGTCCCCGACGTGGTTGAGCACGAAGTTCGCCACCACCGCGTCGGCACCGTCGGTCGGGAACGGCAGCCGCGGCAGGACCGCCTCGACCAGCGTGGCATCCGGCGCGTTGCGCCGCGCCGACGCGAGCATGCTGGGCTCGGCGTCCACCGCCACCACCTCCGCTCCGCGCGCCAGCGCCAACGCCGCGACCGTCCCCGGTCCGGTGCCGACGTCGATCACCCGCCGCCCGGCCCGCACGTCCGCCGCCTCCAGCAGCGCCTCCGCCGGGTACGCGCACAGCCGGCCGAAGCTGCGCTCGTACGCGGCGGCCCGCCCGACCCAACGCTCCCGCTCGTGCACGTCGAAGGCTGTGGTGATCATGGCGGCCAGCGTAGCGCTCGTGCGGCGGCTTCCGGTGACCCGACCGGCGTGCGTCCGGGCTCTACCGTCGGGCCATGACGACGATCCTGGTGGTGCTCGCGGTGGTGGTCGCGCTCGTCACGGCGGCCTTCGGAGTCGTGACCCGGCGGGACCGCCGGCGGTCGGCCCTCGGAGAGGACGCCACCGCCGTGCGGGACGCCCGCGTCCGCCAACAGCATTACGAGGCGGAGCGGCACGGCTCGCAGGGCGACACGTGGCAGCGTGGCCAGCACGGCGGATCCTCCTGAACCCGCCGCTCGGCCGGCGCCCGTCGACCGGGTGTATGCCGGCGGATTTTCCCGACCGTCCTCGTCGGATGCCCGGTGAACGGTCCCGCTCGGCCGTGCGTGATCACCTGGGGGCATTACCGGCCCGAGGTCGGGGTACTGCTGGGACAGGATCGAGCCGGGGAGGCGCCGTGGGGGAGAGTGCGGGACGTCGGCAGCCGGGCCTGCTCGCGGGTCTGCTGGTCGCGGTGGTGGTGACCGCCGGGTGCATGGTCGGCGGGGTGGACCAGGGCGAGCCGCAGCAGCCCCGCCCGCAGCAGACCCGGCAGCCCGCGTCCCCGGGCGCCGACACCACCCGGGCCGACGGGACCACCAGCGTCGCGGAGTTCAAGGCCGACTTCGCCGACGCCGTCACCATCGCCGAGGAGTACTGGACCGCGCAGTTCAAGGCCTCCGGCCAGCGGTTCCAGCCGGTCCGTCGGGTGGTGCCGTACACCCGGGAGGGAGAGGTCTCCTGCGGTGGGCAGCCGATGCCGCGCAACAACGCCGTCTACTGCTCGGCGGGCGACTTCATCGCCTACGACGTCAACTGGTCGGTGGCGGCGTTCCGCCAGGTCGGCGACGCGTTCCTGTTCTACCTGCTGGGCCACGAGTACGCGCACGGCGTCCAGGTACGCCTGGGCATCCGCTACAACTTCACCATCCAGCAGGAACTGCAGGCCGACTGCATGGCCGGGGAGTACATCGGGGACAACGTACGGTCCGGGGGGCTGAAGCTCGACAACGGTGACCTCGACGAGTTCCGGGAGGGCCTGCTGGCCGTCGGCGACGACCCGAACCAGCCGTGGTTCGCCGAGGGATCGCACGGCACCGCCGAGCAGCGCACCGACTCCTTCTTCCGCGGGTACGAGAAGTCGCTGGACGCCTGCGGACTGACCTGACCGCGGCGATGCCGCAGGTCACTCCGGCGTGGTACGGCGAGCGGTGGAGCGCAGCCGGCTGAGAGGATCCCCGGGTAGGTCCGCACCCGTCAGGAGGCCCCGCTGAGCAGCAACCACCCGGCCGCCGTGCTTTTCGACATGGACGGCACGCTGGTCGACAGCGAGAAACTGTGGGACGTCGCGCTGCAGGAGTTGGCGGCCGTGTACGGCGGCACCCTTTCGGACACGGCCCGCAAGGCGATGGTCGGCACCAGCATGGCCGAGTCGATGCGGATCCTGCACGACGACCTCGGCCAGCCGCAGCGGGACCCGCAGGCCAGCGCCGCCTGGATCGACGCCCGGATCCTGGACCTGTTCCGCACCGGCCTGCGCTGGCGACCGGGCGCGTTGGCCCTGCTGCGGGCGGTCCGCGCCGCCGGCATTCCGACCGCCCTGGTCACCTCCAGCGTCCGGCCGCTGGTCGAGGTCGCCCTGGACACCCTCGGCCGGGACAGCTTCGACGCGGTGGTCTGCGGCGACGAGGTGGACGCGACCAAGCCGCACCCGGAGCCGTACCTGACCGCCGCCCGGCTGCTCGACGTGCCGATCGCCCGCTGCGTGGCGATCGAGGACTCGCCGACCGGGGTGGCCAGTGCCCTCGCCGCCGGAGCCGCCGTGCTCGCCGTACCGGCCGAGGTGCCGATCGCCGAGACCGCCGGCGTACATCAGCTGGAGAGCCTGACCGCCGCGGACCTGGAGTTGCTGGCGGCGCTGCTCGGCGAACCGCCGGCCTGACGTGCCGCGCCCGTCGGGTGCTGGAAGGGGCCCCCTGCTATGCGCCAGGCGTTAACAGGGGCCCTTCCGTACATCTCAGTCGTGCGCGATGGCGCCCAGCACGTTGATCCGCGCGGCACGCACCGCGGGCAGCACCGCCGCGACGACCCCGATGATCGCGGCCAGCCCGAGGAACAGCCCCATCTGGCCCCACGGCAGGACCAGGTCGGTGATGCCCTCGTCCTTCAACGCCTGGACCACGGCGGCGCCGAGGCCGGTGCCGACCACCACGCCGAGCAGCGCGCCGAAGATCGAGATCACCACCGCCTCGACGGTGATCATCCGCATGGTCTGCGCCCGGCGCAGGCCGATCGCCCGCAGCAGACCCAGCTCGCGGGTCCGCTCCAGCACCGACAGGGCGAGGGTGTTGATGATGCCGAGCACCGCGATCACGATCGCCAGCGCCAGCAGGATCTGAATCATCCGCAACGGCGTGTCCAGCTGACTGGTCTGCTGCTTGATGAACGCGTCCCGGTCGGCGACCGACACCTCCGGGCTGTCCGCGAGCAGCGTCTCCACCTGCGGCTGCACGTCCGCCACCCGGGTACCGGGGGCCAGCTGCACGAACCCCTGGATCGGCTGCGGGATGGCGAAGTCCCGGGCCGCCTGCGGCGGGAGCACCACCGGATTGGTCAGCTGGGAGCTCTCATAGATGCCGCTGACCGTGTACGTGCGGGACTCCCCGCGGGACAGCTGCACCGTGACCTGGGAGCCGACCGACACGTTCCGCGACTTCGCGGTGTCCGAGCTGAACAGCATCTGCTCCGGGCCCAGCCGGCTGATGTCACCGGCGGTGGCCTTGGCGCCGAAGATCCGCTCCAACGCCGCGACGTTGCTCGACGCCGCCACCCAGGTGCGGGTGCCGTCGACCGTGGCCATGTCGCCGTACTCGCCGTCGACCAGCTGGACCCCCGGGATCGCCGCCGTCTTCTCCAGCACCGCCGGGTCGAAGCTCGGCGGCCGGGGGCCGCTCTGCGCCCCGGCGATCACCAGCTCCGCCTTGATGGTGTCCTCGGCCAGGGCGCTGATGCTTCCCTTGGCCGAGTCCAGGATCACCGTCACGCCGGTGACCAGGGCGATGCCCACCATCAGCGCGGCCGCGGTGATCGCGGTCCGGCGAGGGTTGCGCCCGGAGTTGAGCCGCCCCAGCTTGCCCGGCACCGACCAGGCGAACAGCGCGCCGAGCAGGGAGACCACCGGCCGGCTGATCAGCGGGGTCAGCAGCGCCACCCCGATGAACGCGAAGAGCACGCCGCCGAGGATGGTGGCCAGGGTGTTGTCGCCGGCGTGACCGTCGAGCCCGAGGAAGAGCAGCACCGCGCCGATCGCGGTGACCACCGCGCCCGACACCGTGACCCGGGTCAGCGGCCGGTCCGGGGTGGCCACGTCCTGCATCGCCGCGATCGGCGGGATCCGGGACGCCCGCAGCGCCGGCAGCAGCGCCGCCACCACCGTGATCACCGGACCGACCGTGAACGCGCCGATCACCGCCGCGGGCGGCACGCCGAGCCCGGCCAGGGTCAGCCCACCGGCCAGCTTGCCGAACAGGTACGCCAGCAGCGCGCCGACGCCGATGCCGGCGGCGAGCCCCAGCACGGAGGCGATCAGGCCGACCACGATGGCCTCCAGCACCACCGAGCCGATGATCTGCCGCCCGCTGGCGCCGATGGCCCGCATCAGGGCCAGTTCCCGGGTCCGCTGGGCCACGATGATCGAGAAGGTGTTGAGGATGAGGAACGTGCCCACCAGCAGCGCCACCGCGGCGAAGCCGAGCAGGATCTTGTTGAAGAAGGAGAGCCCCTCCTTCAGGCTGGCCGCCTGGTCGGCTGCGGCCTGCTTGCCGGTCTTCACCTCGTACCCGGTGCCCAGCTCGCGGGCCACGTCGTCGCGCAGGTTCTCGGGGCTGACCCCGTCGGCGGCGCTCACCGTGATGCTGCTGAAGGTGTCCGGCTTACCGAGCATCAGCCGCTGCGCCACCGGCGTGGTGAAGGCGACCTCGTTGACGCCGCCGATCGAGTCCCGGCCGCCGCTGTAGCCGAAGATCCCGACCAGGGTGAACTCCTTCTTCGGCTGCAGGGTCAGCACGCCGACCCGGTCGCCGACGTTCACCTTCGCCGCCTCGGCCAGCGCCGCGTTCACCACGATCTCGTCGTCGGCGCGCGGCTCCCGGCTGCCCTCGCGGAGCTGGATCAGGTCGCTGTCACCGAGCCAGTTCTCACCGAGCTGCGGCGGCCCGAACGACGTCACCACCTTGCCGTTGCTGCCGATCAGCCGGGCGCCGTCGGCGTTGACCACGCCCTTCGCGTCCGCCGCGCCCGGCACCTTCTGCTTCACCTGCTCGACCAGGGACGCCGGCACCGGGGTGGCTACCTGCTCGCCCTCGGCCTCGCTGAGGGCGACCTTCGGCTTCGCGGTCACCGTCACGTCGATGTCCGAGAACCCGTCGGCGAAGACCGCGTCGAACGAGCGGCCGAGGGTGTCGGTCAGCACGAACGCGCCGGATACGAACATGACGCCCAGCACCACCGCCAGACCGGACAGCAGGAGGCGCACCTTGCGCGCCAGCAGACTCTTCCACGTCGCGCGGAACATCAGTGCGTCACCTCGGCCGGCGCGTCCAGCTTCTTCATGGTGTCCAGCACGGTGTCCGCGGTCGGCTCGACCAGCTCGGAGACGATCTGGCCGTCGGCGAGGAAGATCACCCGGTCGGCGTACGCGGCGGCGGTCGGGTCGTGGGTCACCATCACGATCGTCTGACCGTGCTCGCGTACCGAGTTGCGCAGGAAGTTCAGCACCTCCGCGCCGGAACGCGAGTCCAGGTTGCCGGTCGGCTCGTCGGCAAAGATCACCTCGGGGCGGGCGACCAGCGCCCGCGCGCACGCGACCCGCTGCTGCTGCCCGCCGGACAGTTGCGCCGGCCGGTGCCCCAGCCGGTCCCGCAGACCCACCGTGTCGATCACCGTGTCGTACCACGCCGGGTCGGGCTTGCGGCCGGCGATCGACATCGGCAGCATGATGTTCTCCTGCGCGGTCAGCGTCGGCAGCAGGTTGAACTGCTGGAAGATGAAGCCCACCTTGTCCCGGCGCAGCCGGGTCAGGCCCGCGTCGCCCAGCCCGGTCACCGTGGTGTCGCCGATCGACACCGTGCCGCGGGTGACCGAGTCCAGGCCGGCCAGGCAGTGCATCAGCGTCGACTTGCCCGAGCCGGACGGCCCCATGATCGCCGTGTACCGGGCCCGTTCGAACTCGGCGGTCACCCCCCGCAGCGCGATGACCTGCGCCTCGCCGCTGCCGTACACCTTCCACACGTCGCTGGCCCGGGCCGCGGCCTGCACCTGCGGACTCACCGTCGCGGTCACGTCATCTACCTCTTCCGTCTGCCTGCTCTGTCCGCACCGCCCCCGCTGGTCGGTGCGGCCGTTCCCATCCTCGGCGCTGCGGACGGCCGTTCCGTCCACCCCCAGACGTATCCGGTGCCGGAAATCGCGCTGCGGGTCGGCCCCGATGCCGGCTCAGGGTTGCCCCTGACCCGCCGGCCGGTCGACCGACTTCCCGGCGGCCGGGACACCGTCGCCGCCGACGCTAGGACCTCACGTCGCGTCATGGTCAACCGTGCCAGGGTGCCCGTGGTCACGGTAGGTGACGACCGCAACAGCACTCGCCCTGCCGCCGACGGGAGGTACGGGTGGCGCGGCACCGCCGGTCACGCGCCGGGGTGTTACCGGCCGTTGTCCGCGAGGGCGACGCCGGCAGCGGTGCTCCTGGTGGCATCGGGCGGCCGGGTGCGGTCCTGCCGGACGCCCAGACGGGGCGGAACGCAGGGCCGGTGGCCCCGCACTGGTCAGCGTCGTTCCGGGTGGCCGCGCCCGAGGGCGCCGGCCCGGCCCCACCGGCCGGGGATGTTGAGCAACTCGATGCGGCCGATGCTCACCGGTACGGCGGGCCTCGTCACCAGGTGGTCCCCGCGCGGCTCCATGCCGAGCATGGTCCGCAGCAACAACAGGGGAGTGCCCGTGGACCATGCCTGCGGGCTGCACGCCGTGGGGTACAGCACGGGATAGCGGGTCAGCGTCCGGTCGTATCCGCCGAACGCCTCGGGCAGCCGGCCGTCGAAGAACTCGGCTGCGTCGATGATTCCCTCGGCGATGCGTCCCGCTTCGTGGGTGAATCCGTAGCGGCGCAGCCCCCAGGCGATGAACGAGTTGTCGAACGGCCAGACGGTGCCGACGTGGTAACCGATGGGGTTGTACCGTCCCTCGTCGGTGGCGAGGGTCCGCACGCCCCAGCCGGAGAAGAGTCGGGGGCCGAGGAGATGTTCGGCGATCTTCGCCGCGCGGGAGTCGTCGACGATGCCGCTCCACAGCAGGTGTCCGATGTTGGAGGAGAGGGCGTCGACCTGGCGGCCGTCGCCGTCGAGGGCGAGGGCGTAGTACTCGCCGTCGGAGACCCAGAAGTCGCGGTTGAACCGCTCCTTCAGTTCGGC
>JBARAE010000031.1:0-5390 GCA_049791715.1 Micromonospora sp. | reverse complement strand
CCGGTTCGCTGGACAAGCGGCTGCTCACCAAGTACGGCAAGGCCACCGCCGAGGCGCTGGTCGAGTCGGCGCTCTGGGAGTGCTCGCTCTTCGAGGAGCACGGCTTCCGGGACATCAAGATCTCGGTCAAGCACAACGACCCGGTGGTGATGATCCGGGCGTACCGGCAGCTCGCCGAGAAGTGCGACTACCCGCTGCACCTGGGCGTCACCGAGGCCGGCCCGGCGTTCCAGGGCACCATCAAGTCCGCGGTCGCCTTCGGCGCCCTGCTGGCCGAGGGGATCGGCGACACCATCCGGGTCTCCCTCTCCGCCCCGCCGGTGGAGGAGATCAAGGTCGGCGCCGCCATCCTGGAGTCGCTGGGCCTGCGTGAGCGCGGCCTGGAGATCGTCTCCTGCCCGTCCTGCGGCCGGGCCCAGGTCGACGTCTACAAGCTGGCCGAGGAGGTCACCGCCGGTCTGGAGGGCCTGCCGGTGCCGCTGCGGGTCGCGGTGATGGGCTGCGTGGTGAACGGTCCGGGCGAGGCCCGCGAGGCCGACCTCGGCGTCGCCTCCGGCAACGGCAAGGGGCAGATCTTCGTCAAGGGCCAGGTCGTCAAGACCGTGCCCGAGGCGCAGATCGTGGAGACGCTGATCGAGGAGGCGCTCCGGATCGCCGACGAGATGGGCGCGGAGATCCCCGAGGAGCTTCGCGATCTCGTCCCCGGCGGCCCCACCGTCACCGTTCACTGACCGACCGCGCCGGCACCGAGGCCTGCGGCCTCAGTGCGCTGCAGATGCACGGAAAGAGTGGCTGTTCCGCGAGGAACAGCCACTCTTTCCGTGTATCTGGCCCCTGCCGGGCTTGCCCGTCCGGGGGAGGGGGCGGGTCACTCGGATTCGGCGAGGATCGCGTAGAGCTTGCGCCGGGTCTCGTCGAGGACCTGGGCGGCGCGCTCGCGCTGGTCGTCGGTGCCGGTCATCATGACCTGCCGCAGCGCGTTCATCGCCTGGGCGCCGGCGTCGCGGATGTCGTGCCAGCTGTTGACCGTGTTCTCGGCGAGCTCCGCCCACGGCGGGGTCTGTGCCGCCTCGGCGGCCTCCGTGCGGCCCTCCTCGGTCAGGGCGAACCGCTTCCGCCCGCCGCCGGACCCGTCGGTGGCGGCGATGAGGCCCTCGTCCTCCAGCAGTTGCAGGGTGGGGTAGATCGACCCGGGGCTGGGCCGCCAGGCCCCGCCGGTGCGGGAGTCGATCTCCTGGATCATTTCGTAGCCGTGCATCGGCCGCTCGGTGAGCAGGGCCAGTACGGCAGCTCGGACGTTCGGTCGGCGTCCCCGGCCTCGTCCCCGGCCGCCGCCTCGACCGCCGTGGCCGTGCGCTCCCGGCGGAAACGGCGGGCCGGGCGGGAAGGGCGGAAAGCCGAACCCGCGCATCCGGGCTTCGTGCATGGCGTGCATCCGTCGGTGGAAACCCATCGGAATCTCCTTCGTCGTTCTGTCGCTGATGCATCGACGATATATCGGCAATGCATCGCCGACAAGGCCGTTGAAGAAGCGGGGCAATAAACCGTACGTCCGTACTGCTAAGGTGGACCGGTGCCGCTGCTTCCCGAACCAGGCCCGGCCCGGACCCTCGCCCTCTCGACGCTCGTCAACACCGTCGGCCGAGGTACCTGGCTGACCGCCAGCGCCCTCTTCCTGACCCGGTCGGTCGGCCTGTCGGTGACCCAGGTCGGCCTCGCCCTCACCGTCACCGCGCTGGTCAGCCTGATCGCCAGCACGCCCATGGGCTACCTCGCCGACCGTCACGGGCCGCGAGGCATCCAGCTCGCCGCGCTGCTCGCCTCCGGCGTCCTCACCGCCGCCCTGGTCGGCGTCCGGTCGTTCCCGACGTTCCTCGTGGTCGGCGTGCTGATGGCGGTCGCCGACGCGGCCAGCCGGGGCGCCCGGGGCGCGCTCATCGCCGGCGCCGTCCCCGCCGACCAGCGGGTCCGCACTCGCGCCTACCTGCGCGCGGTCACCAACGTCGGGATCTCGGTCGGCGCCGTGGTGGCCGGCGTCGGCCTCGCCGCGGACACCCGGACGGCGTACGTCGCGCTGATCCTGCTCGACTGCCTCACGTACCTCGCCGCCGCCGCGGTCCTGCTGCGGCTGGCGCCGGTCCCGCCCGTTCCGGCCCCGGCGCACGGCCCCCGCCTGGTCGCCCTGCGGGACCGGCCGTTCCTCGCCTTCACCGTGCTCGACGGGCTGATGTCGATGCACTTCAGCCTGCTCAACATCGCCCTGCCGCTCTGGATCGCCGACCACACCGCCGCGCCGCACTGGCTCATCTCGGCGTGCATGCTGGTCAACACGGTCATCGTGGTGCTCTTCCAGGTCCGCGCGTCGCGCGGCACCGAGGGGCTGACCGGGGCGGCCCGGGCCGCACGCCGGGCCGGGGCGGTGATCGCGGTGGCCTGTGTGCTCTTCGCCGCCAGTGGGGGTGTACCGACATCGGCGGCGGTGGCGCTGCTCCTGGCCGGGTCGTTCGTACACGTGATCGGCGAGCTGTGGCACGCGGCCGCCGGCTGGGGCGTCTCCTTCGGGCTCGCCCCGGCGCACGCGCAGGGCCAGTACCAGGGGGCGTACGGGATGGGAATGCAGCTCGGCGGGATGATCGCCCCGATGGTGGTGACGAGCCTCGCGATCGGCTGGGGAGTGCCCGGCTGGCTCTTGCTGGGCGGCCTCTTCATGCTGCTCGGGGCGCTGGTACCGCCCGTGGTGCGGTGGGCCGAGCGGTCCCGTCCGGCCGAGCCGGCCACCGCGCCGGTCGCCGTGGGCTGAACCCGTCGAGCCGGTCGTCAGGTCGGCCCGCGCGTTCCCCGCCCGATCTGGCAGGCTGGTAACCGTGCTGACGGTGCCGGTACGGCAACTGGGTGAGTCGGAGCGCCGCGCGGTCGAGCGGCTGCTCGACCTGGACCCGTTCGCGGGTGCGCAGGTGGCCGAGCGGGTGGCTGCCCGGGGGCTGGCCTGGTGGCGGGCCGAGGGCCGCATCCTCGGCTACGGCGCCCGCCGCAACCTGGAGTCGATCTGCTGGCTCGGCGGCAACCTGACCCCGGTGCTCGCCACCGAGCCGGCCGTCGCCGCCTTTGCCGAGCAGCTCGTCACCGAGGAGCGGATCTGCTCGTCCATCGTCGGCCGGGCGGACGCGGTGCTGGGGCTCTGGGACCGCCTCTCCGCGTACTGGGGGCCCGCTCGGGACGTACGCCCCAACCAGCCGTTGCTGGCCACGGACGCGCTGCCGAGGGTGGCGGCCGACCCGGAGGTGCGGCGGGTGCGCAGCGGCGAGGTCGACCGGCTCTTCCCGGCGGCGGTGGCCATGTACACCGAGGAGGTCGGGGTCTCGCCGCTGGCCGAGGACGGTGGCCGCGGCTACCGGCGGCGGGTCGCCGACCTGGTGCGTTCCGGTCGCGCCTATGCCCGGTTCGTCGACGGCAAGGTGATCTTCAAGGCCGAGCTGGCCGTGGTGACCCGCCGGACGGCCCAGGTCCAGGGGGTCTGGGTGGCGCCGGAGTGGCGGGGCCGGGGGATCGCCACGGCGGCCATGGCGGCGGTGGTCCGCGACGCGCTGGTCCGGGTCGCTCCGACGGTGAGCCTCTACGTCAACGACTTCAACCTGCCGGCCCGCCGGGTCTACGAGCGGTGCGGTTTGCGGCCGGTCGGCACGCTCGCCACCGTCCTCTTCTGACGGGCATGGCCGGGATCACGTCCCGCTGAATTGCGCTGAACCGGACGTACGGCGCTACGCTGACGATGTTTTTGTACTGACCGGTCAGTTCAATGGAGTCGGGATGGGCATGAAGATCGTCGAGGCCAGCGGGCTGGGACTGCGTACCCGGCGGGGCTGGGTCTACCGGGACGTCGACCTGACCGCCGAGGCCGGGGAGCTGCATGCGGTCACCGGCCCGCCCGGCAGCGGCCGCACCTCGCTCCTGCTCGCCCTGGCCGGCCGCTTCCCGCACACCGAGGGGGAGCTGCGCCGCCGGGGCCCTGCCGCCCTCGGCCAGATCGCCGGCGTGCACGAGCCAGACCCGACGCTGACCGTGGCCGAACACATCCAGGAGCGGCTGCTGCTGCTCGGCCCGGTGCCGCGCCGCCGTCGGCAACTCGTACCGGTCGCCGCCGTGCGGGCCCGGCGGGCCTACCGCCGCGACGCGTTCGCCGCCGCCATCGCCGGGGCGGGCTTCACCGACGCACCGCTGGACCCCGACCGGTACGGCCGCGACCTCACCCCCGTCGAGCGGCAGGTGCTCGGCCTCGTCCTGGCCAGCCTGAGTGGCCCGAGCCTGATCGTCGCCGACGACGTGGACGCCGGCTCCGACGCCCCCGAGCGGGCCTGGATCTGGGCCGGCCTGTCCCGCCTCGCCGACCAGGGCTACGCGGTCATCGCCAGCGCCCGCGCGCTCGAGCCGGGCAGCACGGCGATCGTGCACCGGCTCGGCGACCCGACCCTGCCCGCCCGCACCGACCTGACCCTTCCCGCCCTCGTCGCGCCCCGCTCCGCGGCGCAGGACCAGACCCCCGAGGTGACCGCATGAGTGTCATTCGTCTCGCGCTCTTCGAGCTGCGCCGGATGACCCGGGGTCGGCTGCCGCGCGCCGCGCTCGCCGTCCTCACCGTCATCCCGCTCCTCTACGGAGCCCTCTACCTCTACGCCTTCTGGGATCCGTACGGGAACCTGGACCGCATCCCGGTGGCCCTCGTCAACGCCGACCGGTCGGCCAAGGCCGGCGACGGCACCGAGGTGCACGCCGGTCAGGACCTCACCGACGAACTGCTCGACCGCAAGGTCTTCGGCTGGACGGTCACCGACCCGGGCGACGCCAGCGCCGGTCTGCGCAGCGGCCGCTACCACCTGGTCTTCTCCATCCCCGCCGACTTCTCCGCCAGCCTCGCCGCCAGCCCCGACCCGGACCAGCCGGCCCGCCGCGGCGAGCTGAAGGTGGTCAACGACGACGCCACCAACTACCTCTCCGGCCTGCTCGCCCGCTCCGCGTTCAGCGAGATCCGGGCCGCCGCCGCGGAGAGCGCCGCCGGGTCGTACTTCGACAAGATGCTGATCGGCTTCACCGACGCCAAGGCCGAGACCGGCCGGGCCGCCGACGGGGCCGGGAAGATCGCCGACGGGCTCGGCACCTCGCAGGACGGCGCCGGGAAGATCGCCAACGGGCTGGACGACGCCGAGAACGGCGCCGGGCAGCTCGCCAACGGGCTCGACCGGTCCGGGCAGGGCGCCGACAAGCTCGCCACTGGGCTCGACCAGCTCCAGACCGGTGCGGCGCAGATCGCCGACGGCACCGCCCAGGCGGCCGCCGCCACCCGGGCCGTCGCCACCCGCGTCGACGGCGCCGCCGGCAGCATCGAGCCGCTGCTG
>JBARAE010000030.1:0-9781 GCA_049791715.1 Micromonospora sp. | reverse complement strand
GGCCGGCCTCCCGGGCCGCGGCGTCCGACAGCTCCGGTACGGCGTGGAAGCCCCAACTCGACCCGACCAGCGCCCGGACGCCCAGCCCGATGCTCTCGTCCTGGATCAGCTCCTCGATGGTGCCGTTGCGGGCGGCCATCGACTCGTAGCGGCGGTGCATCACCCGGGCGTCGGCGTACCGGGCTCCCGCGTCGAGGGCGGCCTGCACGGCGGCGGTCGCCGCGTCGAACTCCGTCATGCGACCGACCCTAGGCGAGGCCCCCGCATCCGTCAGGGCAGTAGCTCCTCCGGCCGGATTCTGGCCTTGACCGGTTCGGTCAGCTCATCGAGTTGCGGGCGTGAATGTCCAGGTGAGGGCTGTTCATCCTCGATGCGGACTCGTTACGCTCAGGCCCGCTGACAGCTTCCGCCTTGTAGTTTATTTTCGCCCTCAGAAGTTTGCTGTAGGTTCTCTTCGTCACTGAGGGAGGCGGTCATGGGCAGGTCGGAGTCGGCGCCGTCCGGGGGTCCGGACCGCCCCAGCGTGCCGGAGCAACGTACCGGTGAAGGGCCCTACCTGCGGGTGAACGACCTGCGGGTCCGGTTCGACACCGAGGACGGCGTGGTCCGGGCGGTCGACGGGGTGTCCTTCGCGGTGGAGCGCGGACGCACCCTCGGCATCGTCGGTGAGTCCGGCTCCGGCAAGAGCGTCACCTCGCTGGCGATCCTCGGGCTGCACAGCGCCAAGCGGGCCAGCATCACCGGTGAGATCTTCGTCGGCGGCCGGCAACTCGTCGGCCTGCCCGAGGAGGAGGTCCGCCGACTGCGGGGCCGCGACATGGCGATGATCTTCCAGGACCCGCTCTCCGCTCTGCATCCGTACTACACCGTCGGGCGGCAGATCGCCGAGGCGTATCGGGTGCACCACCCGCGGGCGGGTAGGCGGGAGGCCCGGCAGCGTGCCGTGGACATGCTCGGCCGCGTCGGGATCCCGCAGCCGGCGAAGCGGTACGACCAGTACCCGCACGAGTTCTCCGGCGGCATGCGGCAACGGGCCATGATCGCGATGGCGCTGGTCAACGACCCCGATCTGCTCATCGCCGACGAGCCGACCACCGCGCTGGACGTGACCGTGCAGGCGCAGATCCTCGACCTGCTCGCGGATCTCCAGGCGGAGTTCCACTCGGCGATCATCCTGATCACCCACGACCTCGGGGTGGTGTCCCAGGTGGCGGACGACGTGCTGGTCATGTACGGGGGCCGGGCGGTGGAGCACGGCAGCGTGGAGCAGGTGCTGCGCCGGCCGCAGCACCCGTACACCTGGGGTCTGCTGTCGAGCGTGCCCTCGTTGCACGGTGACCCGGACGCGGACCTGGTGCCGATCAAGGGCAACCCGCCGTCGCTGATCAACCTGCCGTCGGGGTGCGCGTTCCATCCGCGGTGCCGGTACGCCGGCCGCAACGGGGACCGCTCCTTCACCGAGGTGCCCGAGCTGCGTCCGGCGGGGGAGGAGGGCCACCTGGTCGCCTGCCACCTGCCGGCCGAGGAACGGACCCGGCTCTTCGCCGAGGACATCGCGAACGTGGGGGTGGCGGCCGGATGAGCGTGCAGGCGGAGACGACGCCGGTCCAGCCGGCGGCCACGGAGGAGCCGCTGCTGCGGGTACGGGGCCTGGCGAAACACTTCCCGGTGCGCGGCGGGTTCCGGAGCACCGGGCTGGTGCGGGCCGTGGACGGCCTGGACTTCGACGTGCGGGCGGGCGAGACGCTCGGGCTGGTCGGGGAGTCCGGGTGTGGGAAGACCACCACCGGCCGGATGCTGGTACGGCTGCTGGAACCGACCGCGGGGAGCATCGAGTTCGACGGGCGGGACATCACCCACGCCCGGCGGCGGGACCTGCGGCCGTTGCGGCAGGACCTGCAGATCATCTTTCAGGACCCGTACGCCTCGCTGAACCCCCGCCACACGGTGGGCCGGATCGTGGCGATGCCGTTGCAGGTCAACGGGATCACCCCGCCGGGTGGGGTCAAGAAGCGGGTGCAGGAACTCCTCGAACTGGTCGGGCTCAACCCGGAGCACTACAACCGGTACCCGCACGAGTTCTCCGGCGGACAACGCCAGCGCATCGGCATCGCCCGCGCCCTCGCCCTGCGGCCGAAGCTGATCGTCGCGGACGAGCCGGTCTCCGCGCTGGACGTCTCGATCCAGGCGCAGGTCATCAACCTGCTGCGGGACCTGCAACGCGATCTCGACCTGGCGTTCGTCTTCATCGCCCACGACCTGGCCGTGGTCCGCCACTTCTGCCAGCGGGTCGCCGTCATGTACCTGGGGAAGATCGTCGAGATCGGCGACCGCGACGCCATCTACCAGCGCCCGCAGCACCCGTACACCCGGGCCCTGCTGTCGGCGATCCCCGACGTGACCGCGCTCGCCCCGGCCGGGCGCATCCGGCTCGCCGGGGACGTTCCGACCCCGCTGAACCCGCCGTCCGGCTGCCGCTTCCGCACCCGCTGCTGGAAAGCCCAGGAACGCTGCGCCACCGAGGAACCGGCGCTCGTCGTCCGCGACGGCGGCCCGCAGCTCAGCGCCTGTCACTTCCCGGAGACGGGAACCATCAGCACGAGCCCGGAGACGGGAACCATCAGCACGAGTCCGGACGGTGCCGCCGGAACGGCCGCCGAGGAGGTGTCGACGTGAGCCTGTCGCCGGTCGAGGGCGTGGCGCTGGCCGAGATCGAGTCCAGCGGCGACGGTGGCGGACCTGGTGAGAAGGCATTCGCCGGCCGGTCGCCGGGGCAGCTCGTCTGGAGCCGGCTGCGACGGGACCGCACCGCGATGATCAGCGGTGCGGTGCTGGTGGTCCTGGTGCTGCTGGCGCTGGCCGCGCCGCTGGTCAACCGCCTGTACGGGGTGAGCCCGAACGAGCAGTTCGGGGACCTGCTGGACGCCACCGGGATGCCGCTCGGGTACGCCGGCGGCGTGAGCGGTGACCACTGGTTCGGCCTCGAACCGGGGCTGGGTCGGGACATCTTCGTCCGGATGATCTACGGGGTCCGGACCTCGTTGCTGATCGCGCTGGGTTCCGCCCTGGTCACCGCGACCATCGGCGTGGTGCTGGGGATCGTCGCCGGTTTCCTGGGCGGGGTGGTCGACTCGGTGATCATGTGGTTCACCGACGTCGCCCTGGCGATGCCGTTCCTCATCTTCGCGCTCGCCGTGGTGCCGACGTTCTCGCTGCGCTTCTACGGCCCGCGGGACGCGGTGCCCACGTGGTTCGCGGTCACCACGCTGATCGTGGTCTTCGCCGCGTTCGGCTGGACCGGTACCGCCCGGCTGGTGCGCGGGCAGGTGGTGTCCCTGCGTGAGCGGGAGTTCGTGGAGGCGGCGCGGGCGAGCGGTGCCGGGGTGGGGCACATGCTCTTCCGGGAACTGCTGCCCAACATCTGGGCCCCGATCCTGGTGTCGTTCTCCCTCGCGGTGCCGGCGTACGTGACCGGTGAGGCCGCGCTGTCCTTCCTGGGCGTCGGGCTGCCCGAGTCGGTGCCCAGCTTCGGCCGGATGATCTACCGCAGCATCGACTACCTGCAGACCGACGCGGCGTACGTCTTCTTCCCCGGTATCACCATCTTTGCGCTCGTGCTCGCGTTCAACCTCTTCGGCGACGCGCTGCGCGACGCGCTCGATCCGAAGTCGTCACGGTAAGGGGTTCGACGCATGGTGCGGTTCCTGCTGAAGCGGATCCTGCTGGCGGTTTCGGTGCTGCTGGCGGTGAGCATCGTCAGCTTCCTGATGTTCTTCGCGCTGCCCCGCGACCCGGTCACGGGCATGTGCCCGAAGAACTGCAACGCCGAGCGCCTGGAGCGGGTACGGACCGAGTTGGGGCTCAACGACCCCAAGGCCGAGCAGTACGCCAACTACATGAAGGGCATCTTCGTCGGCCGCGACCTGGGCAGTGCGCAGGGCGGTGAGTGCGAGGCGCCCTGTCTCGGCTACTCCTACGTGAACAGCGAGGCGGTCAGCGACACCTTCGCGCGGGTGCTGCCGGTGACGTTGAACATCGTCATCCCGGCGGCGGTGCTGTGGCTCGCCCTCGGGGTGGGGCTCGGCATGATCTCGGCCCTGCGCCGAGGGTCGCTGCTGGACCGCATCTCGATCGGGCTCACCCTGACGTTCGCATCGTTGCAGCTCTACTTCGTCGGCGCGGTGCTGTTGCTGGTTTTCGTCTACCACCTGAAGATCCTGCCCACCCCGCGGTACGTCTCCCTGTTCGACAATCCGGTGGAGTGGGCGCGCGGCCTGGTGCTGGCCTGGGTCACCCTGGCCCTGCTCTTCTCCGCGATCTACGCGCGGCTGTCCCGGGCGCAGATGTTGGAGACGCTGTCGGAGGACTTCGTCCGGACGGCCCGCGCCAAGGGCATGGCGAAACGGGCGGTCTACGGCCGGCACGCGCTGCGCGCGGCGATCACGCCGATCGTGACGATCGCCGGGCTGGACGTGGGCGGTGCACTCGGTGGCACGGTGATCACCGAGACCACGTTCGGCATCCAGGGGCTCGGCCGTACCGCGGTGGAGGCGGTCCGGCAGGGTGACCTGCCCACCATCATGGCCACGGTGCTGATCTCCGCCCTGTTCGTGGTGATCGCCAACGTGGTGGTCGACCTGCTCTACGCGTTCATCGATCCCCGGGTTCGCCTCGGGTGACCCACCCTGCCGGTCCGATCGTTGCCGGCCCGTTATCTGCTCGAAATTTACGGCGAGCGAAAGCTGAGCGAAGCTTTCCTTCATCGGCGACCCGGAGGAGTGAGTATGCGAGCAAGACTCGTCACCGCCATGGGCGGTGCGATGGCACTGGCGGTTGCGCTCAGTGCCTGCAGCAAGAACACCGGTGACAACGCGGACAACGTGGACACCAACAAGCCTCGTACCGGCGCCATCGCCACCGACCCCAAGGACTCCCTCGGGCCGGCGCCGGAGGTGGCCGGCGCGGCCAAGGGCGGGACCTTCTACATCCTGCGCGAGAACAAGATCTCCCACCTGGACCCGCAGCGCGTCTACTCGTTCGCCGGTCTGATGGGCAGCCAGCTCTACGCCCGGTACCTCACCACGTTCAAGGACGACGGCAAGGGCAACGTCACCCTGGTCGGGGACCTGGCCGAGACTCCCGGCACCAACGTCAACAACGACTGCAAGGTCTGGGAATTCAAGATCAAGCAGGGCGTGAAGTTCGAGGACGGCCGGCCGATCACCTCGAAGGAGATCGCCTACGGCATCGCCCGCTCGTTCGACCCGGACCTCACCGGTGGCCCCACCTACCTGCAGGAGTGGCTGGCCGACAGCCCGCAGTACGACACCAAGTGGGACTTCAAGAAGAACAAGACCTCGCTGCCGCCGGGCCTGAGCACGCCGGACGACAAGACCCTGCGCTTCGAGTTCAACAAGCCCCGCTGTGACCTGCCGTTCGCCGTGTCGCTGCCGGCCACCGCGCCGCTGCCGCCCGACAAGGACACCGGCGTCAACCTCGACAACCAGCCCTTCTCGTCCGGGCCGTACAAGATCACCAAGAACACGCCGGGCGTCGAGATGGTCCTCGAGCGCAACGAGAACTGGGACCCCGCCACCGACCCGGTGCGGCACGCCTACCCGGACAAGTTCATCTGGTCCTTCGGCGCCGACAACGCCACCCAGACCAACCGGGTGCTCGCCGGCACCGGCAACGACGCCGCGGCGGTCGCCACCGGTGGTGTCCCGTCGGAGCTGATCGCCAAGGTCACCGGCGACCCCGCGCTCAAGGAGCGGATGATCGTCGCCGCGACGCCGAACGCGTACCGGCTGAGCATCAACACGACCCGGGTCACCGACGTGTCCGTGCGCCAGGCGATCAACTACGCGATCGACCGCAGCAGCATCACGAAGAACCTCGGCGGCCCGTACGGCGCCGTGCCGCTCACCACCCTGCTGCCGCCCACCACGCTCGGCTACAAGAAGTTCGACGCCTACCCGGCCGGTGAGTCCGGCAACCCGGACAAGGCCAAGGAACTGCTCGCCGGCAAGTCGGCGAACCTGGTGCTCGGCACCTCCGACGACACCCCCTCGCAGGAGACCGCCACCCAGGTCAAGAACGCCCTGGAGAAGGCCGGCTTCACCGTCACCATCAAGCCCATCCCCGAGGACGGCTACCTCGACTTCGTGAAGAAGAAGAGCAACCCGTGGGACATCTGGGTGGACTCGTGGGCGGCTGACTGGCCCAGCGGTGCCTCGATCCTGCCGGTGCTCTTCGACGGCCGGAACATCAAGGCCGAGGGCAACAGCAACACCTCCCAGCTCAACGACCAGGCGATCAACGCGGAGTTCGACCGGGTGCTCGCCCTCGACCCGGCCAAGCAGGCCGACGAGTGGAGCAAGCTGGACGAGAAGCTGATGAAGGACGACGCACCGGCGGTGCCGCTCTACAACGAGGTGGTCTCCGTCGCCCACGGCGACAAGGCCGGCGGCCTCTTCATCGGCAGCATCTTCGGCTGGCCCGCCTTCGTCAACGCGTACGTCAAGCAGTAACCCCGCCAGAGCTGGGCCCCGGTCGACAACGGCGTCGGCCGGGGCCCTGTCCGTCCTCACAGGTACGTACGCAGGAAGTCCAGCTCCAGACGGAGCAGCCGCTCCGCGGTGCCGCCGGCGGCCATGTGCGTCGCCCCGGTCAGCGGGAGCACCGAGTGCGGCCGGCCCGCCGACAGCAGCGCGGCCGAGAGGCGCAGCGTGTGCGCGGCCACCACGTTGTCGTCGACCAGACCGTGCACCAGCAGCATCGGCCGGGCCTCATCCGCCGCGCAGACCGGCTCGGCGGCCAGCTCCACCAGTGAGTGGTGGGCGTAGACGTCCATGCCGTCCTCCGGCATGCCGAGATAGCGCTCGGTGTAGGCGGTGTCGTACAGCGTCCAGTCGGTGACCGGGGCCCCGACGATCGCGCACCGGAACAGCTCCGGGTGGCGCAGCACCGCCAGCCCCGCCAGCCAGCCGCCGAACGACCAGCCCCGGACCGCCACCCGGTCCAGGTCGAGATCCGGATGCTTGCCGGCCAGCGCGGTCAGCGCGTCCACCTGGTCGGCGAGGATCACGTCGGCGAGCCGCCGGTGGATCGCCTTCTCGAACGACGGCGCCACCCCCGGCGTGCCCCGGTTGTCGATCGTCACCACCGCGAAGCCCGCCTCGGCCCACCACTGCCGCTCCAGCCAGGCCCCCCGGGCGGAGATCACCTCCTGGTGACCCGGCCCGCCGTAGATGTCCAGCAGCACCGGCAGCCGGGTGCCCTTGACGTGGTCGCTCGGGTAGAGCACGGCGGTCGGCAGCCGCCGGTCGGTCACCCGGACCATCACCGGCCGCGGCGCGTACGGCGGGGTGGCGGCCAGCGAGCGCAGCTGGCCCACCTCCCGGTCCTCGTGCCACACCGACCACCGGGTCCCCGGCTGCTCCAGCGAAGCGGTGCCCACCACCAGGGTGGAGCCCCCGATCGCGGCGGTGTGCCAGCCCGGGTCGCCGCTCATCCGGCGGGCGTCCACGCCGCCGCCGATCACCGTCCGCACCCGGTAGAGGTGACGCTGGCTCGGCTCGCCCTCACTCGCCTCGACCAGCAGGTCGGCCGGGCCGTTGCCGCCCGGCAGCCGGCCCACCACCCGCCGTACGTAGAGCGACGGCGGGGTGAGCAGCGTGCCGTCGGCGAAGAGGCAGCGGGCGTCGTACCCGTCGTGGGCCAGCTCGCCGCCGACCAGCACCCGCCCGTCAGGCAGGTGGGCCGGGGTACCGGGGATCGGGTCCACCCAGCGCGGGTCGGCCAGCTCGGCGTGCACCTGCGTCTCCCCGGTCCGCGGATCCACCGCGAGCACCAGGCCGTGCTGCTGCGAGCGGCGCAGCACGGTGATCAGCGGGCCGCCCTCCGCCCAGTCGACCGAGGTCAGGTAGGGATACGTCTCCCGATCCCAGTGCACGTCGACCCAACCCCCGTCGAGGTCGAGCAGGTGCAGGCTCACCTCCGCGTTCGGGCCACCCGCCCGGGGGTACGCGACGGTGGTCGGCGGGCTCGCCGGGTCGGCCGGGTCGTGCAGGGTCCACCGCGGCAGCCGGGACTCGTCCACCCGGGCCGCCAGCACGGAGCGGCCGTCCGGGGCCCACCAGTAGCCGCGGTACCGGTGGAACTCCTCGGCCGCGATGTGCTCCGCCAGGCCCCAGGTGACCCCGCTGTCCTCGCCGGCCAGCAGGGTGTCGGTGCCGTCGGACTCGACCACCCGCAGCTGACCCCGGCGGACCCCCTCCGCCGCGTCGGTCACGTAGGCCAGCCGCTCCCCGGTCGGATCGGGCCGGGGGTCGATCACCGGGCCGACCGTGGTCACCTCGACCACGTCGCCGTGCACCAGGTCTGCCCGGAACAGCCGACCGGCCAACGCGAACACCGCCACCCGGCCCGCCGCGTCCAGGGCGTACGAGCCGATGCCCGCCGCGCTGAGCCTCAGCCGTTCGCGTAACGCCCGCTCGCCCGGCGCCAGCGCCTCCCGCTCGGCGTCCGTGCCGAGCAGCGCGGCCGGATCGGCGACCAGGCGTTCCTCGCCGGAGGCGACGTCGAACAGCCAGAGCGCGTCGGCGGGGTGCTCCGGGCCCGGCGAGCGGAGGAAGATCACCCGGGAGCCGTCGTCGGCGACGGAGACGGCGCGCGGCGCCCCAAGGCTGAACCGACGGGTACGGGCGGCCAGCTCGGGAAAGTCCACAGTTCGGATCGTAGGGCCGCGTCGGGCGTGATGTGGCCGACCTGGGCGGACGCGTCAGGGTCGCTCGGAAAGGACCGCCGGATAGAGTGACGCTCGTGACGACGCTGCCCGACCGACGCCTCCTGCTGGTCCACGCGCACCCCGACGACGAGTCCATCGGCACCGGCTCGACGATGGCGCACTACGCCGCCACGGGCGCCCACGTCACCCTGGTGACCTGCACGCTGGGCGAGGAGGGTGAGATCCACGTACCGGAGCTGGCCCAGCTCGCGGCGGCCGAGGCGGACCAGCTCGGCGGGTACCGGATCAGCGAGCTGGCGGCCGCGTGCGCCGCGCTCGGCGTCACCGACCACCGGTTCCTCGGCGGCGCGGGGCGCTACCGCGACTCCGGGATGATGGGGCTCGCCACCAACGAGCACCCCCAGGCGTTCTGGCAGGCCGACCTCGACGAGGCCGCCGGCCACCTGGTGGAGATCATGCGGGAGGTCCGACCGCAGGTCATGATCACGTACGACCCCGACGGCTTCTACGGGCACCCGGACCACATCCAGGCACACCGAGTGGCGATGCGGGCGCATCAGCTGGCCGCCGCCGAGGGGATCGCCCCGGCCAAGGTCTACTGGACGGCCATGCCGCGCAGCGTGCTCGAGGCCGGCCTGGACCACTTCATCGAGGCGTCGGACAACCCCTTCGCCGGCATCGACAGCGTCGACGAGCTGCCCTTCGGCAGTCCCGACCCGGAGATCGCCGCGCGGATCGACGCCACCGAGCAGCACGCCGCCAAGGAGGCGGCGATGCGGGCGCACGCCACCCAGATCCCGGCCACCTCGTGGCTCTACTCGATCGCCGGGAATTTCGGGGCGGAGTTCATGGGCGTGGAGTACTTCACCCTGGCGGCGGGGGAGAAGGGCCCCGGCAGCGGGCCGTACGGCTGGGAGGACGACCTCTTCGCCGGCCTGGCGCTCGACGCGCCGGACCGGTTCCCGGTCGCGGCGGCCGGCCTCCGGTGACCCTGCCGGCCGCGCCGATGTCGGTCGTACCGGAGCCCCAGCC
>JBARAE010000029.1:0-3321 GCA_049791715.1 Micromonospora sp. | reverse complement strand
CGCCAGGGCCAGCCGCAGCTCACCCAGGCCGAAGCGGCCCGGGGGCGACGGCCGGCCGGCGCCGCGGGCCGTCCCCGGCCGAGGAAGGATCACAGCTCCCGCAGCCGGGGGAGCAGTTCCTCCTGCGCCCAGTCCAGGAACATCGGCTGGTTCTCGGTGCCCACCTGTACGAGCGCCACGTGGGTGAAGCCGGCGTCGACGAACTTCTTGAACGCCTCGACGTGCTTGTCGACGTCCGGGCCGCAGGGGATTCCCTCGGCCACGTCCTCCTCGCGGACGAACTGCGTGGCGGCGGCGAACGCGTCCGGGTCGGGCAGGTCCGCGTTGACCTTCCAGCCCAGGCCGAACCACCGGAACTGGTCGTGCACGATCTTGCGGCACTCGGCCTCGTCGGGGCCGTAGCAGATGGCCACCTGCCCGTAGCGGGGGCGGCCCGCGCCGCCGGCCTCCTCGTACATTTCGACCAGGTGGGGCAGGGGGTCGGTGGCGATCATGCCGTCGGCGTACTCGGCGGCCAGGGTCGCCGACTGCCGGCCGGAGGCGGCGACGGCCATCGGCACCGGGCGCTCCGGCCGGTCCCAGACGTACGCGTCGGGGACGTCGAAGTGGTTGCCGGAGAAGGTGAGAGTCTCGCCGTTGAGCAGCGGCCGGATGATCTGCAGCGCCTCCTCGAACATCTCGTGCCGCTGCTGTACGTGCGGCCAGCCGCCGACCACGTGCTCGTTGAGGTTCTCGCCGGCGCCGAGGCCGAGGGTGAACCGGCCGTCCGAGAGGACCCCGACGGTGCTGGCCTTCTGCGCCACGACCGCCGGGTGGTAGCGGCGGATCGGGCAGGTCACGAAGGACATCAGTTCGGCCCGGCTGGTGGCGTGGGCGACCGCGCCCAGCACCGACCAGGCGTACGGGGCGTGGCCCTGCGAGTCCAGCCAGGGGTAGTAGTGGTCGGACATCACCAGGTGGTCGAAGCCGGCGGCCTCGGCGCGTACGGCGTGGTCGACCAGATGCTTGGGGCCGGCCTGCTCGCACATCAGGGTGTAGCCGACGCTGACCATGGCGTTCTCCTTCCGGGCGGATCGTCACCGGATACCCCGCCGACCGGCGGTCAACCCTGGTGTCCGCTTCGGGACCAGCCGCTCGCCCGGCCTGTTGAGGGCGAGCGATGCGCGGGGCAATGGTCAAGTGCGCCTCGGGTGGGTGCGGTGATGACTAGTCGGGGTCCCAGGTACCGCGAGCGGCCGAACGCAACGCTTCGCGGAGGAGCGCGACGGCCGGCGGGATCTCCGTGTCGCTGATATTGCCGTACCCGAGGACGAGCGCGCGCTCCGCCGACCGCTGCAAGCGGTAGTCGTCGAGGTCCGCCAGGCGCAGCCCGGCGGCGGCCCCGGCCCGGACCGCCCCGCGGGTGTCCGTCCCGACCGGTAGGTGAAGCAGGACGTGCAGGCCGGCGGCCGTGCCGGCGACCCGGCCTTCCGGCACCGTGGCGCCGAGCGTCCGGACCAGCAGGTCGCGGCGGGAGCGGAACCGACGCCGTGCCGCGCGCAGGTGGGCGTCGTACCACCCGCGGTCGATGAAGGTGGCGAGCGCGAGTTGATCCAGCACCGGCGGCGCGGCGGCGACGAGGTTCGCTGCCCGGAGCGCCGGGGCCATCGCGGCAGGCGTGACCAGCCAGCCCAGCCCGAGGGCCGGCGACAGCGTCTTGCTGACGGAGCCGAGGAGGAAGACTCGGCTCGGATCCATCCCCTGCATGACGGCGACCGGGTGGTGGTCGTAGCGGAACTCGGCGTCGTAGTCGTCCTCGATGACGAATCCTTTTACCTCGCGGGCCCAGCGCACCAGACGTGCTCGGCGCGCCGGGGACAGCACCGTGCCGGTGGGAAACTGGTGTGCTGCGCCGACGATGACGGCCCGGGCCGGCGTACGGGCGAGGTGGTCGACGCGGAGGCCGTCGTGGTCCACGGGCACCGGGTGCAGGCGCAGGCCGGCGCTCGTTGCGGCGTCCCGCAGCCGCCCCCAACCCGGGTGTTCCACGGCCAGGTCGGCGATCCCCTCGGCGCGCAGCGCTCGGCACGTGCGGACCAGGCCGTCGGTGATGCCCGCGCACACGGACACGGATCCGGCGTGCACGTCCGCGCCGCGCGAGCGCCGCAGGTACTGCGCGATGGTGGTACGCAGCTCCGCGTGCCCGGCGGGGTCAGGCAGGCCGAGGTCGTAGTGGACGGCCGAGCCGGTGACCGCCCGGACGGCGTCCGCCCAGCGGCGGCGCGGGAACGACCGCAGGTCGGGCAGGCCGGGTGCGAGGTCGTAGCGGATCGGTGGCGGCATCTGGGCGCGCTGCGCGCGCGGTCGCGGCGGTTCGGTGTCCGGTGCCCACGCGACACGCGTGACGGAACCCACCCGGGCGGCGAGGTATCCCTCCGCGATGAGCTGCCCGTACGCCTCCGTCACAACCCAGCGGGAGCAGCCGAGTTCCTCGGCGAGCGCTCGGCTGGGTGGCACGGCGGCGCCCTCCGGCAGCCGGCCGTCCCGAATCGTGGTGCGCAGCGCGTGCGCCAGGCGATCGTGCAGGCGGCCGTGCTTCGCGGGGCTGGCGTCCAGCAGCGTCGCCCACGCCAAATTGGTCTGGGAAAGGGCCACAAGATTGGAGCGTACTGCCGATCCGAATCCGCCTACCGTGATGGACATGATTGACAACCTGGCCCTTGGTGCCATGTTCTTCGGCACGCTTGCGGACGAGCGCCTGTCCTTCGAGCTCCTGGACCGCTTCGTGGACGCCGGAGGCGTCTGGATCGACACCGCCAACTGCTACTCGTTCTGGGTGGACCCGTCCGGCTTCGGCGGGCAGAGCGAGGCATTGCTGGGACGCTGGCTGGCAAGCCGCCCGGGCGTCCGTGACCGCGTCAAGATCAGTACCAAGGTAGGTTGCGAGCCGACCGAGGCCGGGCGCTGGCCGGAAACGGCGGAGGGCCTCTCCGCCGGGGTCATCAAGAGCGGGATCGAGGGGAGTCTCCAACGACTCGGTACCGACCACGTCGAGCTGTACTGGGCCCACAAGCCGGATCCGGCCACCCCGCTGGAAGAGACGGTCGCCGCCTTCGACGAGCTGATGTCCGCGGGGAAGGTCGGCCGCCTCGGCGGCTCCAACTATCCCGTCTGGCAGATCGAGCGGGCGCGGCGGATAGCGCAAGGCCACGGTGGCGCCGGCTTCACCGCAGTGCAGCAGCACCATACGTATCTGCAACCGCGCCCCGGGACCCAGCCCACCGTGGTGCACCGGTTCGGTGCGGTCACCGACGAGGTGCTGCACTACCTGGAGCACCACCC
>JBARAE010000028.1:0-3703 GCA_049791715.1 Micromonospora sp. | reverse complement strand
GCGCCACGCCGATCGACTGGGCGCTGGCCGTCACGGCCCTGGTCTGCTGCCTCTACCCGGTGCTGCCGGTCGCCCTGGGCGACGCCGGCGGCGGGTACGACGCGTTCCTCGACCGGCAGGGCCTGCTCGTCCCGCTCGACGTCGCGATGGGCACCGTGCTGCTGCTCCTGCTGCTGGAGGCGTGCCGCCGCACCACCGGCTGGATCCTCCCCGCGGTCTGCCTGCTCTTCCTGGCGTACGGCTACTACGGCGGGCTGCTGCCGCAGTCCTGGCCGGTGGCCCACGCCGGGCTCGACTTCGGTCAGCTCGTCGACGCCTTCTACAACTCCGACAGCGGCTTCTACGGCACCCCGCTCGACGTGGCGGCGTCGTACATCGTCCTCTTCACCATCTACGGTGCGGTGCTGGATTTCTCCGGGGCCGGGCGGTTCTTCGTGGAACTCTCCGCCGCCGCGTTCCGCCGCTCCCGCACCGCCGCCGGGCGCACCGCCGTCGCCTCCGGCTTCCTGCTCGGCACCGTCTCCGGCTCCGGCGCGGCGACGACCGTGAGCATCGGCGCGGTGACCTGGCCGATCCTGCGCCGCGCCGGTTACCCGGCGGAACGGGCCGGCGGGATGCTGGCGGCCGCCGGGGTCGGCGCGATCCTGTCCCCGCCCACCCTGGGCGCGGCGGCCTTCATCATCGCCGAGTACCTGAACGTGTCGTACCTCCAGGTGCTCGGCTGGGCCACCGTCCCGACGATCCTCTACTACCTGGGCATCCTGCTCTCGGTGGAGATCGACGCGCGGCGCTCCGGCGTCCGGCCGGTGGCGATCGACAGCGGCTCGCCGTGGCGCCTGCTGGCCCACTTCGGCTATCACTTCCTCTCCCTGATCGTGATCATCGTGCTGCTCGCCCTCGGCCAGTCCGCGACGCGGGCCGTGGTCGCCGCCACCGTGCTGGCCGCCGCGCTGTCCTTCCTGGACCGTCGTCACCGGCTCACCCCGGCCCGCCTGGTCGCCGCGCTCAGCGGCGGGGTCCGCGGCGTGCTGGCGGTGACCGCGGTCTGCGCCGCGGCGGGCATCATCACCGCCACCACCACCAAGACCGGCCTCGGCCCCCAGGCGGCCGCGCTGCTGGTCAACGGCGCCCGGGTGGTCAGCTCCGACCCGGCCGTGGTGCTCGCGCTCACCGCGCTGCTCGCCGCGATCGCGCTCAGCCTGCTCGGCCTCGCGGTGCCGGTCACCGCGTCCTTCGTGATCGGCTGGGTGATCATCGGCCCGGCGTTGCTCAACCTGGGCGTGGCGGCCCCCGCCGCGGCGATGTTCGTCTTCTACTTCGCCGTGCTGTCCGAGGTGTCCCCGCCCACCGCGCTGGCCGCAGTGGCCGCCGCCGCGGTCACCGGCGGCCGGCTGGTGCCGACCATGTGGCAGACCCTGCGGTACGCGTTGCCCGCGTACCTCATCCCGATCGCCTTCGTGATCACACCGGCCGGGCTCGGGCTGCTCGGCATCGGCGGCCTCGGGCGGATCGCCGTGACCGGGCTGGTCGCCGCGCTCAGCGTCGCCGTGCTGGCGGTCGCGGCGGGTGGCTGGCTGCCCGGCGTCGGCCCGGCCGGCGTACCGGAGCGGCTCCTCGGCGCGCTCGCCGGTCTGACGCTGCTGTGGCTCGAACCCGTACCCGTCGCGCTGGGCGCCGTGCTGGCCGCGCTGACAGTGGTGGGTGTGCTCGTACGACGCGGATCCGCCGGCCGGACCGGTGGACCGTCGACCGAACCGGTGAACCATCGGGAGGAGAAGGCGTGAGACGGATCAACGTGCGGATCGCCGCGGGCCTGGGCGTGCTGGCCCTGGTCGCGGCCGGTGCCGCCGGATGCGGGGGCCGTCAGGACGGTGCCGCGAAGGACGACACCGCCAGTGAGGTCACCTGCACAGTCACCAAGGACACCCGGGTCGGCATCGCCACCGGCAACGCCACCGGGGTCTACTACGTGGTCGGCAACGCCCTGGCCGGCCAACTCTCCCAGGCCACCGGCGGAAAGCTGACCGGCACCGCCGCCGAGACCGGCGCCTCCGTGCAGAACATCGAGCAGCTCGTCGGCGGCCAGTACGACGTCGCCTTCTCGCTCTTCGACACCGCCGTCAACGCGGTGCAGGGCAAGGGCAGCTTCACGGCACCGCAGCCGGTGCAGGCGCTGGCCCGGATCTACGACAACTACACCCAGGTGGTGGTCCGGGCCGACTCCGGCATCACCTCCGTCGCCGACATGAAGGGGAAGAAGATCTCCACCGGCTCCCCGAAGTCCGGCACCGAGGTCATCGCCAACCGGCTGCTCACCGCCGCCGGCCTGGATCCGGCAAAGGACATCCAGGCGCAGCGGCTGGACCTGACCAAGACCGTCGAGGGCATGAAGGGCGGCAGCATCGACGGCTTCTTCTGGTCCGGCGGGGTGCCCACCGGCGGGCTCACCGACCTCTTCACCACCGCCGGCGACAAGGTGAAGTTCATCGACATCAGCCCACTGCTGCCGAAGATGACCGAGCTGAACCCGGCGTACGAGGCCGGGACCATCAAGGCCGACGTCTACCGCACCGCTGCGGACGCCCCGACCATCGTGGTGCCGAACGTGCTGCTGGTCCGCAAGGACCTGGACGCCAACGTCGCCTGCGCGATCACGAAGACGGTCTTCGAGAAGAAGGATGCGCTGGCCCAGGCCAGCTCGGCGGCCAAGGGCATCAGCCTGGAGAACGCCCGCAAGACCGACCCGGTGCCGCTGCACCGGGGCGCGGACAAGGCGTTGCGGGACCTCGGCGCGAAGTGACCGGCGCTCGGGCCCGGGCGTCACGGCCTGGGCCCGGCACTCCGGTAGCGATGGGTCAGACGTCGGCGGGGGCGGTGGAGGCGCGGGCCGCGGCGATCAGCCGGTCGGTCTCGGCGGCCACCGCCTCGTCGTCGGCCGGCGTGCCGGGGTCGTAGCGGACCGTCCAGGTCAGCCCGTCCACGCCGGCCATCCGGCGGGCGGCGATCCGGCCGGCGCCACCGGGCACCTCGTGGTGCGCGGTGTACGCGACCGAGCGGGTGACCCGGGCGCGCACCTGGTGCGGCAGGTGACCCGGGTCGAGCAGGAGGTACGTCTCGGCGGGGCAGTCGGCCACCACCAGGTAGCCGTCCCGCTCGGTGACCCGCTCGGCCGGGGTGACGGTCAGCTCACGCCCGGACCACACCGCCTTGAGGATGTCGTGCCAGCCCAGCCGGTGGCCCCGGCCGGGCAGCCACAGCCCGAGGTTGCTGGCCACCACCACACCGTCGCCCTCGCCGTTGCCGGCGGCGGCCCAGGCGAGCACCCGCTCGTCGGGCGCCAGTGGCGGGCGGTCGGCCGGCGGCAGCTTCGGCTTGCGGTTGAACAACCCCATCACAGCCCTCCCGCGGCCTGCTCGCGCAGCGCCCGCGCGTGCTGCTCCAGCGAGAGCAGTTCCCCGAAGAGTGCGAAGTACTCGTCCTTGTTGCTCACCGGGTTGATCCGCTGGATCTTCGATTTGAGGTCCCTGATCCGGCCGGTGACCGAGCCCCACTGGAGGCGGGCCACCGTGACCGAGACGTAGCGCGGGTCCGGCTCGCCGTCGATGCGCAGCGGCTCGACGGCCAGCTCGCCGACGAGCGCCTGAGCGGCCAGGTCGTCGCAGGCGTCGCGAACCTGCTCGATCCAGACCGCGCCGCCGGCCGC
>JBARAE010000027.1:0-22325 GCA_049791715.1 Micromonospora sp. | reverse complement strand
AGTACCGCCAGCGCGGCGGGCGACCGAGCATGCCCGATGAGTTCAAGCAACCAGCAGCGAAGTCCGTGATCGCCTCTGCCAGAGGTGAACTCGGCGAGGAGCTCTTCCACGTGGTCGGCGGCGTGCGGTAACAGGAGGTGGAAGCCGTCCTCTCGAGCCTGCGCGTCGTGGCGACGCATGAGCTTCAAAGCCCGCTCGAAACGCCTGGTCATCGCGCGAAGGGTACCTCGCGTCCCGCTGGCCCCGGCACCCCTACCAACGGCGAGCACTCGGCGGCATGAGAGTGAATCCTTGCTAGTCGCACGCAACCTCGTGGCGAGGGTCATGATCCGAGTAGATCGAGGTCACGAACGCAGAAACCGTGGTGCGCCCACTCCTCGTCCAGTACCACCTGAACGCACTCCAGCACCGACTTTCCCCTGGCATACGGCGGCCAACCCGGGCCCGCCGGCACTGGCGCGGGCGCCGAGAGCTGATCGGCCGTCACCGTCGACAGCCAACGCTCTAGCTCAGCGCCTTGCACGTCTCGCGCGGCCAGCACCTCGTCGAGACTGGGGCCCGCCGCTCGGTCCAGGCCCTGCTCCTCCTGGTCAGGGACGAACTCGGACGCCAGCCCGATCGCGGTGAACGGCTCGGTCGATCCCAGACAGCAGCGGCGGAACCACGAGTCGTGCACGAACACCAGATGGCGCTGGGTCTCTACCGCCGACCATTCGCCGCCGACGCGCTGCTGCTCCGAACCCCTGGGCATCGCTCGCAGCCGCTCGATCGTCTCCGCCCAGCCGGCCCGCAGCTGCCGGACAGCCTGCAGCAGGTCCGCCGGATCGGCTGAGCGGAGCAGCAGCCGCACCGGATACCGGCGGTCAAGCTCGGCTTCGACGTACGACGTCACCTCGACTCCGTTGACCACCAGATTGGTGACCAGCCCGTCGATCACAGCGTCCTGCATTACCACCCCGATCAGACGAGCGCGGGTCAAGTCACACTCGCGGAACTCGGCATCAGTCAGGTCCTGGTCCTTGAAGCTCGCCATGCCGGGCAGTATCCACCGGCGTACCGACAACCGCGCAGTTACCGCGGGTAGAGGGTGCTGTAGCCGGGCCTGGAGGCTGCCAGCGGAAACACGCCGAGCCGGCGACCTCGCACCATACGAGACGAGGTCAACGTTCGGCTAGGTACACGCGAGCGATCGTCGATGTCCGGATGCGCACGCGGGCGTGCCATAAGCAGGCACTCGCTGAACGTCCTCAATTCGGCACGTCCGGACGTCGGCGACCGGCGCCGACATCACCGTCGGTGACGAGCGCTTCGCGGCATGAGAGTTAACGGTTCCTGGCAGAGTCTACCGATCAACACGGTCCTGCCTTTGTCGCTGCGTCAGAGCAGAGTGACCGCGTCACGGCGGCGATGTAGCGGCGGCCGTGCGGGCGCACGATCAGAATGGTGCGGGTCCGCGGCCTGCCAACGACATCAACACCTGCGTGGCGAGTAGCTTGCGTATGCCGGTGACGGCGACTGTCCCCATCCGATCGTAGGGCAGTTCCAGTTGCAGCCCTTCGACTGCGTTGCGAAGGTCTGTCGTGATCTCGTCCGGACGGAACGTGCCGCCCCAGCCGTTGAGTCCTCCGCGCTGGTTGGTACTGAGGGAAGCCATGCCGGATATGCATGCGCCGTCGACCAGGATCAGCCTCGCAGGACCCGAGTAGGTCGTCGTCATAGTCATCAACCCTTCAGGATGTAACGCCGTGCACCCTGGATCCCGGCTGTCTGACAGTCATCAGGAGGCGAGGCGTCGAGCCCGACCATGGTGTGCTCCACCCGGACCGCGACCGTACGTGCCTCGACCGTCAGGGCGGCGGCGATGCGGAATTCGGCTCGTTAGCGATAATGGTCGATGTCCGTGTATGTCTGGTTCATGAGCCAGAGGCGCGCCTTGGGCTAGCTGACAGTCGGCCTGGGCAGACTAGCGCCCGAGGTCCGAATCGATCCAAAGAAGAGAACACGGGGGCAATGCTGAACTGGCTCCACACCGAGATGGCCGGCCTTCTGCCGATCAGACGATTTCGCGATGCCGTGGTGAGCGCATGAAACGCCGAACGGCGGCCCGCTGAACCAGTCGGGCCGCCGTTCGCAGAGTGTGGATCAAAGCGGGCGGATGTTCTCCGCCTGCGGGCCCTTCTGGCCTTGGGTGATGTCGAACTCCACCTTCTGATTCTCGTCGAGGCTGCGGAAGCCGCTCGCCGAGATCGCGGAGAAGTGGGCGAAGACGTCGGCGCCGCCGTCGTCCGGGCTGATGAAGCCGAAGCCCTTGTCGGCGTTGAACCACTTCACGGTACCTGTAGTCATGTCTGCTCCTTCGCAGGCTGTTAGAGACCGCACTGTGCGGACCCTTACGCCGCCGCGTTGATCACCCGCGTCGAAACGACACGAAAAACGAAAAGCGCCTGGATGGGTTTCAGATGCCCCATCAGGCGCCGGAAAACGTCTACGGAAATCAAAACTGCAACTCGGCTACCGTAGCACACGATCCGTCGTCGATCCCATGGCGGTGAGTGGACCTGGTCACTCGTCTGCTTGCCACGCCGCGTGGACGGCACGTTGACCGGGTTCACGATGGGCTGGTTGCCAGACCGGGAAGTGGCAGCGACACCGAGAATCGGCAGGTCGCGCCTGATGTGGCGTGAATTCTAGTCGGGCGCCGTCAGGACGAGCGGCCACGATGTCCGTCCACACCGGCTCGATTACTCGGCGTGGGCACCTGCGGAAGCGCTGTCTGGCTCCGAGGCGGGACGGGGGCACTCCCGGCACGCCCATCGGCACGACCGGACGTTGACCTGCTCAACGCGCTGTGACGCTGCGTGGGGAGCGGTCGGCGGCAGATCAGTGCGCACGCTGGGTTGGCGGCATAACTGGTGGGATACCTATGGCAGCGCCAGGGAGGCGAGAGTGCGCCAACTCTGCTTGGCGGCCTGGAGCTACTCCGGTTGATCGAGCCAATCCATGCTGGGATCCTCCTCATCACCAGACGCGACGATCACCCGGTCCCAGGCGTTGACGATCGCCGCGGCCTGCCCCTCGCTGAAGGCAATGCCGCTCAGTAGGACGTTGTTCTGATAGTCGAGGATCTTGACGGCCCATCGATCGAGCTCGGTACGGTACTCCAACGTAGCCCAGAAGTGGCCCGTCAGGTCGCTGGGGAACTCTTCCTCGCCCAACTGGCGGGGTTGACTGGTCATGCGGAAGAGTATGAGCACCTTCGCGAGCCGTCCGTAAAGGCGTACCTGCTCACCTCGCGAAGTACCGAGGAAGCGATCCATACGAACGCGCGCACATCGGCACGGGCGGACGCTGACCGGGCGCGCGGTCTGCGGCGTTTGAGTGTCTTGATCTTGGTAGTCGGACAAACGCGCGAAGGGCCAAGCCGACCACCAACAGGGGCAAGGTCAATTCTTGTGTGTCCGCAGGGACCCGGACGGCCGTAGGCGCCGGCAATGAGGCGTTACATGAGGCCGCGCAGACGCGCCCACAAACCCCTACCAGGCGGTTGCTTCGGCGGTTGGTAGCCGGCTGCCGTGCATACCTCGTCCGCAGTCGGGTTGACGAGCCACCGATCGCCAACGTGGATGGTTGGTACGGTTTCGTTGCCGTCGGCAACGCGGCGGACCGCAGCAGCCGCATCGGTATCTCGCCAGATGTCGATCTCCCGGAACGGAAGCCCGCGTCGGCGCAACGCACGACGCAGCCGGAAGCTATACGGACAGCGTGGGCGAGTGTAGAAAACAACCTCGGGGGTCATGCCCAGAATCGTAGGGATACTCAGCGTCGTCCAATGTGGGGAAAACGGACGGACGTTAGAAAGATCGTGATGTGTCGACACACTCAACTCGGCAGATACGCACTGCGAGCCGCGAGCGGTCGCGTAACCCTGCGCAGCGCGCGGATCGCGGCAGTGAGCGTGCATTGTCATCGAGGTCTCGTCGGCGCCCTGAAGGTGCGTGACGGTGCCGGTGCTGTTTGGGCGTAGGTTCACCGGGTGACCGTGTACGACATCGCCGCCAAACTGCCCTCCATCGACGTGCTGCGGGACCGCTGCAAGGCACTCGCCGTGCTGGAGTGCATCGTCGACGGTGGCGAGCCCTACTACGCCTACACCCGCGCCTGGGGTGACGACGAGGCGGCAATGATGAACAACGGCAGCGGTGACGAGTGGACGGTCGTGTTCACCGCCGACGGCGCGTTCATCCGCGCGTTCGACCACGAGTCGGCGATGACGCCCTACCGCGATCCGGACCACGAGCTGTGGCCCGGACTGCTTGACGGCATCCCCGCGGTGTTCCGTCCGCAGATTGAGGAACCAGCGTTCGGCGACGAGGAGGGACAGTTCGTCGCCACCGCTGTACTGTGGCGGCTCTCCGGTGACGACCACTGGCACGCCGGCGAAGGCATCACGTTCCCCCCGCCCCGCGGACCGTACGACGACAACGCCCCGGACGGCTCTGGCCTGCTCGAGATCCTGCTCGACGACATCATCGACCGGTACATCACGTTCGCCGAGGACTACTACGAGATCGAGGTGGACCGGGCGGTGGTCGAGCAAGTCGTCGCGCACCGCCCGCTCACTGACGTCGTTGTGCAGGCTTTGAACCCGGACGTAACCGTTGCCGGGCTGCACGAGGGCATCGCCGCGATTGGATATCCGATCGCGGCGGCGTGACGGCAGGCCCACAGCTGGACCGCCTCGGCAGCACGCTGGTCGCTCATCGGCTATCCGGTCGGTCGGCCACACCGCGCGACTCGCGGCATGAGCGGACAGCGCGTCGTCGTCAAGATGGTCGGCCGGCGTACCGGCCGACCATCTCCGTTCGGGTTTCCGCATCGATATCGTCCTGCGGCACGGCGCGATCATCGCCGAGGGGTGCGCCACTTCGGTGGCTGAGGGTCAGCCCACGCTGAGATTGGTGCGGCGGACGATTATCCAGACGGCGGCGAGGGCCACCGCGGTCAGGCCCAGGTAGCCGGTCGCGACGATCAGGTGGAATTCGGGGATCCGGCTGCCCGGCTGGTACTGCAGGTGCTGCACGAGTTGGTTGTCGGCGAAGCACGAGAGCATCTTGCCGCCATCGTTGTCGGGCGGGCAGAGGCGTTGCAGTTCGACGCCGCTGAGCTGGCGCCCGGAGGCGTCGAACGCGCCGGACGGACCCTCGATACCGAAGTCGATCATGCCGCCCCTGACGACCAGGTTGTTGTTGCCCGGCAGGCCGTCCGGCCTGCCCAACTGCCGGTGCGCGGACAGCGGCTTCATGAGGGTGGGGTAGCGCCACTGGACGAGGTAGTTCAGGCCGATGAAGCCCACGATCACGCCGAACACGGCGGGCAGGGTGCGTTTGAAGGCGGCGCCGAGTGCGACGCCGATGGCGAACCAGCAGATGCTGATCACGGCCGGTAGCATCCCGGTGTTCAGGAACGGCAGGTAGCCGAAGAGATTTCCCGGAGCGGGCCGGGTCGCCGCGTGCTGCAGGTGGTCGCTGACACCGGCGACGACCGTGGTGACAGCCGCTACGAACAGGCCGAGCATGCCCAGCTTGGTCCACAGCCAGCGCGCCGGGGAGACGTCCTGGCTCCAGGCCAGCGGCAGGGTCCGCTGCTCGTGCTCCCTGGACAGCACCGGAACGCCGATGAACATGCCGATCAGCAGCGGCATGTACTGCACCAGCGTGGACAGGGCACTGAAGGTGATGACCAGGGGCGATGTCCCTCTGAGCCGCACGCCCTGCGGGGAGTTGTCCGGGCAGAACGTCTCGTGGCACTGGTGCCACAGGTCCGTCAGTTCCATGGACAGGTAGGTCATCCAGCCCACCAGGACCGCAGCCAGGGCGAGTGTGCCGATCAAAGCCCAGCGGTGCTGACGCCAGGTCAGCCACAGCAGACCGGTGACGCCCCCGGCAGACCCGAGATCTTCCTGGCGTTTCGTGGGGGCGGGCGCCCGGGTGACCGTGCTCATGCTGCCGTCTCCTGATCATGTCGTGCCTTGGACGATGCCTTGAGGTGGGTCAGGATCAGCTCGTCCAGAGTGACGGGCTGGGCGGTCCAGCCGGGGGCGACGACAGCGTGCGCCGTCGGTGGCGCTGGCTGCCGGAGGACGAACGTGGACTGGCGGTCGGTGTGCTGCGCCTCGACGATCGCGCCCGGACCTGGTGGCTGGTCCGCGCGGGGTCCGGTCAGCCGCACGTGGCCGTCGAGCAACTCCCCGACATCGCCGGTGAGCACGGGCCGGCCCGCGTCGAGCAGCAGCAGATGATCACCGACGCCGCTGAGCTCGGCGATGATGTGGGTCGACAGCATGATCGTCATGTCATTGTCGGCGGCCTCGGCCATGAGCTCGCCGGTCACCTCGGTGCGGGCCACCGGGTCCAGGTTCGCGAGAGGCTCGTCCAGCAGCAGCACCGCAGGACGGGACCCCAGGGCGACCGCAAGTGCGACCTGCGCCCGCTGCCCGCCGGACAGCTTGCCGCAGCGGCGGTCCAGGGGGATGTCGAAGCGCTGGAGCCACGACAGCGCCCGCCGCTGGTCCCACACGTAGTTCATCGACCTTCCGAAGCGGAGCATGTCCGACACACTGAAGTCCCGATACAGCGGCTTGTCCTGCGCCAGGATCGCGACCCGGCTCCCAGCAGCACCACCTCCGTTCGTGGACCTGCCCTTGGCCACCGGTCGGCCATGGACCAGCAACGAGCCGGAGGTGGCAGACAACATGCCACTGATGATGCTCATCAGCGTCGACTTGCCCGCACCGTTGGCGCCGACCAGCGCGATGATGCGGTTGGCGGGCAGTTGGAAGCCGCACTCGCGCAGCGCCCACACGTTGCCGTAACGCTTGCTCACGTCCCGTGCTTCGACGGCGAAGGTCGGGTCGCTCATGCGGCGCCCTTCTTCTGCGGGAACGCAGCGCCCGGCGCCGGTTCCCCCTGCGGCTGGTCGCTGCCGGCCTGCGCCCTGCGCACCGAGTTCTCCATGATCACCGAGGCGAGCAACGCCTGGACGTCCTCGTCCTCCAGACCCGCCCCGCGGGCCTGACCGAGCCACCGGGCCAGGCCAGTACGCAACCGGGCCATGACATGCGGATCCGCGTGGCCGAGCGTTCCGCTGACGAAGGTGCCGGCCCCCTGCCGGGCCTCCACCAGGCCGGACAGCTCCAGCTCCCGATAGGCCTTCAGCACCGTGGTCGGGTTGACCGTGCACGAGGTCACCACGCTGCGGACGGTGGGGAGTTGGTCCCCGGGCTGCAGCGTCCCGATCCGCAGCCCCTCGCGTACCTGCCTGACCAGCTGGGCGTATGCGGGGACGCTGCTGGACCGGTCGACATGAAAGTTGATCACCTAGTGGTCCTCCTTATCCGCTCCGGCACGGATTGATTCGGTAAAGTAGAACACCAGTTAACCGACATGACAAGGACCTGCCCGAGCGGCTGGCGGCATCGAACGGCTCGCCCCACTGCCTGCCCGGCGCGGTCGCTGTATCGGGCGGCAGTCCGCAGCTTCAGACGCTCTGACCCGCACCCTGCACGGGCGCGCTGCTGATTGCTGCAGGGAAGTCCAACCCAATATGCCAGCACGACCGGTCGCGGGCCGCGCAGTCATGAGGTCGGGCATGCACTCCGGCGGGCGACGCAATATGAGCTCGGGCGTGGCACAAAGGTGCGGCCCTCGCCGCTCGACCGTACGACGCCCGCACATCGGCAGATCCGGATGCCGATAAAGCCAGAACGACCTCGGCCTGGCGCTGGAACGCTACGCCCGGCTGTCTGGATACGACCCGTCGCCCGCCGGCCTCGACCGAGTGCCCGCGCATGACGCGATCCACCGGGAAATGCTGGAACTGCTGCCCGGGGAGCGGCCCACCGAGTCGCTGGTCCGGCTGGACCCGCACATCGCCCAGGTCGCCCGGTACATCGACGGCTTCTTCGGGTTCGACCAGTGGTTCCTCTTCGACACCCGGTGGGCGGCGGCCCACCCGGACCTGGCCCGCTCGCTGCTGCGCTACGCCGCCCACTGGGATTTTGGAGAACAGGCGTTGAACCTGGACAAGGACCTTGGCTCGGCCATCGAGGACACGTTCAATCCCTTCGATTGACGTCGCCACCGGCGGTGGTGCGAGCGCTAGGTGCTAGCACCACCGCCCGTGCGGCCGGCACTCGGCGACATACTGGTTCTCAGTCTGTCTCGCCCTCGTTCACCCGTTGCGACAGCGAAGGATAGCGATGTCATGGCTTACCGACGGCGGCCCAAGCCGGCGGCGCTCAGCGCGTTCTACCTCGCACTGGTGCTTGGTATGTCCGGCTATGCCGGGTACGTTCTTGTGATTAGAGGCAAGGATCTCCTGCAGCGATGGACGCTGCGGGAGCATCTGACGATGGTCGCCGTCATCGGCGTCCTCTGGTTGCTCTTCTGGCCCCTTTTCGCCGCTTCCCGGCGGCGCGGCGAACGGTCCGGCCGGACCACCGGGACGGGGACGTGATGGCGCTGCTCGGGCCCGCCGCCCTCTTCGCGGCCGTGGGGGCGGTCTTCCTCACCATGGCCCTGCGGTTCCGCCGGGGGCGTGCCGACCACCTGCTTCACCAGCCCTACCAGCAATCATTGTGGCCGGCCGCCCGCCGCAGCATCCCGTGGGGTCTGCTGCCGATCAGCGGCATCTGCTTTCTGCTGGCCGCCAGCATGGCGGTGCAGACCGCCGGCCTCGGTGGCCCGCTCGCCTCGGGCCTCTTCCTGCTGCTGTTCCTGGCGCTCGCGGTCACGCTGGTCGTCTTCATGGTGAAGAAGCCCACCTGGCTGAGCCCACCCGACGTGCAACGGCGCCAAGTGATCGAGGGGGCGATGGACATGGACCCGGCCGACGTGCCGCCGCGCCCCATCGCCGAGATGACCAGCCAGGAACTGGCCGACTGAGCCCGCGACGACGCGGAAAAGCTGCGCCACCTCATGCGGCGGCGATTTCCCGGCCGTGGCCACTGACCGCCCGGCAGTGGCACGGGCCGGTCGCTGCTCCAGCCGTTGGCGCACCGGGTGACCTGCTGCTGGGCGCGTAGGCCACCGCGCGGCGGGAGGGTTCGGCGGTTCCGGCCCTGGGTTCGTGTGGCGTGTTCCTGTTGCATCAGCAGCGAATGCCGCCCGAAGCGGGACGGAGGACGGTCGATGGGCGAGGGTACCGCGAACACCCGGGGGAAACCGTCCGCAGAGTACGGGGGGCAGGAGTTGAACCGCCTGGCGTCGGTGCTGGGCGACCCTGCCCGGGCGCTGCAGGGTGAGAAGGACGAGCAGGGCACGCTGGATGCGATTGTCCGGGCGGCAGTGGACACCATCCCCGGCGCCGGGTACGCCGGTGTATCGGAGATCCAGAGCCGGCGGCGGATCCGGACGACCCGCGAACAAGCGGCGCGACTGATGCACTCAACTCGGCAAGACCGAGCATCCTTGATTGACCGACAGTTACGCCGCGTGACGCGCGGTCAGCGGCAATTGCGGACGTTGGAGGACCTCCTCGGTTGGCCAACTCGCTGGCGGGTGCCGTGCCAGGCTTGGTCAGCCGGGTTCGTTGATCTGGTCGATGGTTTGCGGGTTGGTGGCCCGCCACTCGCTACTGGTGAGGGCGCGGGCTCGTTCGGCCAGGCGGCGAAGGGCTGCTACGGCCTCGTCGTTCAGCTGCGAGCCGCTGTAGCCGACGTAGGCCACGATTCCCGGTGCTGGCTCCCAGGCGAGGGTGGCGTTGCCGCCGAATACGTGTGACACGACAGCCGGTCTACCGTGGACCAGCCCGCCGTCGTCGGTTCGCGCGGCGTAGAGCTGGTCTTCGAAACCGCCGCCGCTGGTCACCCCGGTGTAGGTCAAGCCGCCGCCGAGCGCTTCCTGTTCTCCAACCGCAGCGCTGCCGTAGCGGATCTCATGGATGGTCGGCGGCCGGTACGGACCCGCAGACAGCACCGCATACCCGGCCGGTTGGCGCACGACGGGGCGGCCGGCCACGACCGTGGTGCGGGCAGCGATCGCAGTCAGCTCGATTTCGCTCAGGTCACCCCGGATCCGAGCGTAGGCCCCGCCAACCGGCCACTTGACCATCCCGCCTTCCGCCCTGCCGATCACCCCGCCCACACCGACGCTGCGTCCAGCTCTCGGCGCGCCAACCGGGAACGTCACAACCGCCCCGTTTCTGCCAAGTGAGCCGTCTGGTCGACGCACAACCACGGTCCACGGGCCATCCACCGCAGTGCGGTCACATCGCTCCAGGGTTGTACCGGGGCCGGCCGAGACCCGAGCGACGAGCAGGCCGGCCACCGGGTCCACCAGCGCAGGGCTCTGGGCCCAACCGACCGGCACGCACGGCGGGCCTACGGTTTCCACCGGCACCGTCGGGCTCGGGCTGGGGCTCGGGCTCACCGGGGTCACCAGCCGCACCCCACGATCCCCGAAGAGGCCGACGGTCACAGCGAGAACAGCGGCCGACAACACGACAACCCCGACCACGATCAACCACCGCGGTGGCGGCCGCCGAGGCTTGTCTGAGCCGAAGCTGACAATGTCCACACCGCCATCATCCGCCTTACCGGACACGTCCTCGGTGAACCGGCACCTGCAAGGCGACAGGGCCACTCCGACTCACGACGAACCAGCCGTACGACATTCACAGCGGCAAAAGAGTATGTCCACCGAATGCTGCACACGTCGTGGAGGCGCTCATCGAGTAACCGGGAAGGTGTATCGACACTGACGGATCTTGGACTGTTAGACCGCCCAGCCGTTTGAGGGTTTACTTGGCCTGCTTGAGGTACTCACGAACAGCCTGGTCGAAGGCACCCGCAGGCAGAGACCAAAGCTGAATAGCGGTTTCATTTTGTGCAGTCGTCACAGACCCTGTGAACCTCTCTTTTGGCGGCCGGGCCAATCTAGCCATCTGCCCCTACCGACGAATATCGGGGCAATCGCCCGATACCGGTCAGAGCCCATGCCTGCTGGATTTGTTGCATCGGTAAAGCTCCGCTGGCGCCGAGATAGCACCGCCCACACCTCACGCGGGCATTGCAGGCGGACGGTGTTCCGTTCAACTGCTGACTAGGCTGCGAACAGGTCGGCGACCCTGCTATCTGGCCGATCTCCTCGTTTAGCCGGAGGGAGCGGTACAAGACACTGCTGGGCCTGCGGGCAAGGAAGCACTTGGCCAAGTCATGCCCGATTCGCCTGGGTGATGTACTGCACCGAAGCGCAGCAACGCCAGCAACGGAACCAGCCGGAACAGAGGTGACGCCTGACCCTGGACCCTGACCGGTTGGCCACTCGTCAAGCCGCCATGGCCGGATACTGCGTCCATTGGCGGATCGGTGAGTCCGGAGCGATCTTGGACCGTGGCCGGCTGTCCGGATAGCTGCCCAGCCAAGCTGGCGACTGTCAGCTGGGGAATTGTCGATGTATGCCTATCTACCGGGTTGGCCGCCTGGTGTCGGCGGCCCCCAGTGGCCTCGGCTGGCCCCTGCTGTCCCGCCCAATGGCACGCCAATGGCACGCCCCGGCCACACCTCGACCGGCGGGCGGAGCGGCGCGGTTGACGTGGCCGACGTCAGGAGGCGGAGGGGCCAATCGCATCGAGGAGCTGAAGTTCTTCCTCCGTCAGCCGAAGCGCGCCCGCTGCCACGTTGTCGACGAGGTGATCCGGGTTGCCCGTCCCGGGGATGGCCAGCACATGGGCGCCTTTCTGCAGGACCCATGCCAGGCGGATCTGCGCCGGTGAAACGCCGTGTGCACGGGCCACGGCGTGGACCTCGTCGTGCTCGGCCCGGGCGGCTCCCGCCATGCGTCCCTTCCCGGCGATGGAGAAGAAGGGTACGAACGCGATGCCGAGCTCCGCGCATGCGCGCAGCATCTCGTCCTCGCCGGGTGCGTCGATGCTGTAGCGGTTCTGGACGCATACCACCGGTGCGATCGCCCGGGCTTCGGCAAGGTGTTCCGGGCGGGCGTCGGAGATGCCGAGGTGGCGGACGAGTCCCGCGTCGCGCAGCTCGGCGAGGGCCCCGAAGTGCTCGCTGATGGAGTCCTGGCCCATGAGACGCAGGTTGACCACGTCGAGGTGATCGCGGCCGAGCTGACGCAGGTTCTCCTCCACCTGGCCGCGCAGTTGGTCGGGCCGTGCCGGGGTCGCCCACTCGCCGGAGGCGTCCCGTGCCGGGCCGACCTTGGTGGCGATGACGAGACCGTCCGGGTACGGCGCCAGCGCCGAGTTGATCAGCTCATTGGCCAAGCGCAGCCGAGAGAAGTAGAAGGCCGCGGTGTCGATGTGGTTCGCGCCGAGCTCGACTGCGCGACGCAGCACGCCGATCGCCTGGCCGCGGTCGCTGGGCGTGCCCTGGTGCAAGGCGCCAGTGCCGGTCAAGCGCATGGTGCCGAACCCGATCCTGTTGACCTCGAGGTCACCGAGCAGCCACGTGCTGGCGGCTGCCGCGGAGACCGTGTGCGACGTCATCTTTTCCATCAGCTCCATCCGATCGGCCATCGCCCTTCGATGCTTCGAGGGCGGCGGCCCTGGAGTATGCGCAGGTGACAGCCGTGGCGGGAAGGCGCGGAGCGTTGAAGAAATGTCACAGCGGGAACGGGAATTCCCAATAGGCACTCCGGGTTGTCATTATCGACGCCCGCGTTGCCACAGACCCTGAACTGCTTCAGCTTTCGATGGCCAGGCGGGCGGCACCGCTCGGCGGGGCGGGCTTGACGGCGCTAGCCCCGGGCGGGGACCCCTTGAGCCCCAGTCCATCGAAGCAGCGAAGTGCATTGATAGCGCCGCGATGCCGGTCCATGATCTGGACTGCGCCGGCTGGACCGAGTTGGCCGATTTCCGCCAGCGTCGGCCGGCGGCGCGCCTGAAGCATGGACGCGTGATCGACAAGAGCGAGTCCCCACTGAGCAACGCCGCGTTCCGCCGGGTGTGGATCGGGGCCACCGTGTCAGCCGCCGGAGACGCGGCGAATTGGGTCGCGCTGGTGGCATACGCGTTGGGTTTGGCCAATGGCAGCGTGGCGACCCTTGCCGTGCTCTACACAGCACCGGTGGCGGTCGGCGGACTGGTCGCCGGCTGGGCCCTCGACAGGTACGACCGCCGGCGGCTGCTCGTCGGGGACAGCCTGGTGCGGGCGGCAGTGTTCGGCACGGTACCGCTGGCCGCAGTGTGGGGCGGGTTGACCGATGTCCAGTTGTACCTGGTCGCTGGTGTGTACGGGCTGCTGAAGATGACCAGCCTGGCCGGGTTCCCGGCGCTGATTCCCGAACTGGTGCCCCCAGGGCAGCTGATGGCCGCCAACGCCCTGGAGTCGGTCAGCTTCGGGATCGCGGGCCTGGTCAGCGCGGTCGGTGCCGGCACATTCTCGGCGAGCACGTGCTCACGGGCGAGGAGATTATGCGCGGGACGAAGGTGGAGGACGTGGTTTCCCGCGGCTACTTCCCCATCGACATCCACAACCTCAAGGGCAAGGAAGGGTACGGCGAGGGCAGCGACGTCGGCACCTGGCACGACCTCGACGACTCGTACGACGTCCCGTACCGTTGCCTGGTACCACGCCGGCTTGATGGTCTGGTCATCGCCGGCCGCGCTATCTCGGCCACGCACGAGGCACACGGCTCGTTCCGTACCCAGGGTGGCGTGATGGGGATCGGCCAGGCGGCCGGAACGGCGGCCGCCATCGCCGCCATCGACGGCGCGGAGCCACGCAAGGTCGACGTGTCCCGCCTGCAGGAGGCGCTCGTCGCCCAGAAGGCGTCGCTGCGCCGCGATCCCGAACTGGTCAGCCAGAGCAGCGCCAGGCCGCCGTCGACGCGGTCCGCCGGGCCCTGGCTGAAGGGCGGATCTCCGCGCAGTACCTGGCCGACGCCGGTACCTTCACAGGTTCCGCACCGCGGCTCTGACCGTGACTCCCGGTCCCCGGTTACAGCCCATAGGCGAAACCGGGGGCCGGAAGATGGCTTGGCGCACCCCGCTCGCGGCGGGGCCGTAGCGAACGTTGCATTGATGTCGTGTTTCAAATTCTGGAACCTCAGCCCCGGCCGATGAAGCTGACGCGCGGGCGGGTGTAGGCGCTCGCGTAGCCAGCTGGCGAGATGGCGGTCAGGAAGCGGGCCAGCAGCCCGTGCCACAGGGACCAACGCCAACAGACCCAGCACCACGTCCACGCCGAGGATGCCGGCAAGCGAGTGGGTCACCGTCGCCTCCACGGCAGCGACCGGTAGTACGGCAGGTCCGGAACCTCCCGATCACCAGGGCCGACGGCACCAGCCACGCTGACCGCGTCAGCGGCACGGCCGCAACGTGACTACTGGTGAACGAACGGTACCTCGCCTCCTCGCTCAGATGGATCCTAGGGGCAGCCAGCCGCGGCTCGCTGGCCTCAGCCGCGGGCGCAAGGACCCGCCTCCTGATGTGCCCACTGGCCGGGCAGCATCAGACCGGTCAGGCACAGGGCCGCCTTACGCCTTCGGATTCGCCGAAGAGGTCACCAAGTACAAGGTCCTGGTCAACGTGTTGCCGGTGAGATGCGCCTTCCACAACGCGAGACAGCGGCGGAGAACCGTGCAACCCAGAGATGGCCTCCGACACTGATCGAATCCCGTCAACGCTGGCTCATCGAGTTCATCGAGGCATCCGACGTAGCCGCCGGGGCGGCCGCTGTGTCAAGGCGCGCGCTTGACCTCTTCGGTCTTCCCGAAGTGGTCATGCGGGTTGATCCCGGTGAGGGCTGCGGTCAGGCAAGGGGGCGCCGTCTCCAGATCACCCTGTCGGGGCCGTAGGTGCCGGGCGGTTTTTTGCGGCGTTTTCAGGCGCCTGACGTCGTCAGCGACGGCCGGCCGATCCCAGCTTATGTCGCAAGGCTCTTCCCATGGGTGGCCGAAGCATCATGATCAAAGCAGACGAATATACGCACTTCAAGGTTCGGGCAGGCGACGAGGCTGGTTCATCGGTAGTAGACCTGATGGCCAAGTTGGCCGCCTAACACTCCCGAGCGGCCGATCCTGACTCCATCCGTCCGCCCCACCCCACAAGCTAAGGCATCCATGAATTCTGCCGGGCGTCATCCACAGAGCTGCCACAGCACCTGTCGCCTCATAAATGCTGCGGGCTCGCGCCGAGTTCCTGAGCGAGGCTGACGGTGGCCTCGGAGAATCGTGCGTCCAGGTCTGCCAGCGCCGTCGACAGCGCGCGCAGGAACGCCTGAACACCGTCGCTGTCCCCCAGAATGTGCCGGGCGCGAATCGCTCTGCGGTACAGCTCCTCGTTGTAGCGGTCGATCCCGATCGCCTTGTCGAGCAGGTCCGAGGCCGCCCGCGGGTCCGTGTCCAGGAGCTCGTCGGCGAGGAGCGCATGGGCCTCGACGCCCCACCGGCGGGCCTTCTCCCGGTGGGAATCGACCCATTCGTAGTCGCAGCCGTCGGCGAGGGGCGCGGTGTAGAGGGCGCAGGCTTCGCGCAGCAGTTCGATGCGGGCCGGTCCGGAGGCGAGTGGGGCGCGGCGAAGCAGGTCGCGCAGGCGCCACAGGTCGACGTCGACGGTGGCCGGGTCGAGACGATAGCGGCCGTTGGCGCCTGGCTTGAGCAGGTAGCCGCCGGGCCGGGGTCCGCCGGCGCGGGCCAGGACGTGTCGCAGGTTGGAGACGTTGGTGTGGACCTGCTGCCGGGCGGCGCGGAGCCGGGCGTCGGGCACGAGGTACTCGGCGATGGTGGCGGTGTCGGCCCCGTCGGGGTGGCAGGCCAGATAGACGGCGAGTTCTGCGGCTTTGCTGCGTAGTGGCCGACCGGGCCAGGTGATGGCGTCGACCCGGGGCGCGCCGAGCACACGCAGTCGTGCCATCTGGCGTGGTATCTCGGCAGCGACAGGGGTCTGTCCTTGCGCGGTGTCGCCGACCGGTCCGGCTTCGCCGGCGCCCGCCTCGGAGGCGGCATCCGCCGACTGGGCGTCTGTCGTCGCCTCGGAAGGTGGCTCGCCCGTATGGGCCTCTCGGAGCGTCTGCAGGATCGCCACGGCGGAGTCGCGGTCGAGAAGCGCGGCACGTTCGCCGAAGAACTCGCCGGGCTGGCCGGTGACGGACCGCGCAGTGCCGTCAACGCTCACGTCGATGGTCGCACCGTGCGGCCACTGCCCGAGCAGGACTGCGGTGATGCCCAGTTCAGCGCCGAGGTTCAGGACGACCCGGGTGCGGTCGCGCGCGTCCTGCGGTGGCGCAGCCGTGAGCAGCACCATCGGGGCGGGTGACGGATCGGCGGGGACCTGGTCGGCGGCGGCGCCTTCGTCGCGGATCCGGGCGCGGTGCAGCAGCTGAGTCTCCACGGCCGCCAGAGCTGCATCGAGATCGTCGACGACGTGCAGGCGGTCCCATGGCTCCGTCGGATCAGGGCCCAAGAGTGCGGCGAGGGTCGGACGGTCGATGACCACCACGGCGCGGCGGTCCGGTTCACGGGGGCCGCCGGCGGCCAGAATGGTGGTCAGCGCGGCGCGCGCGGCAGCGTGGGCCCCGCCGCCGACGAGTCCGACCCCTCGCGGAGGTAGGACGGGAAGCTCGGCCACAGCTGCGGCGCGGGCCGCCAGGTCGTCGACCGTCGGGGGCTCGGAGGGGCGCAGGACCTGGCGGCGGATCTCCTTGATGGTGGTGGGAAGGTCGTCCGGCTCGAGGTCGGCCGTACCGGGTATGTACCGGCGACGGCGTTGCAGCCACACCAGTGCCGCGGCCGCATTGATCGCGACGGCCAGGGCCCAGGGAACGAACGCGCCATCCGATAGATGGACGCCGTCGTCTGCGGTCGGCGAGCGGCCGCGGTCGGTGCCTGCGCGGTCGTGGTCACTGCTGGTTCGGCCAGGGCGCACTGTGGATCCGCTGGTCGCGACGGTCGGCCCCGGAGAGGCTTTGTTCGACCGGTCGGGCATCGGGGCGGTCGACGACGGACGCGGGGGCGCCGGCTGGTCGCGGCGTACATCGGGATCAGTGCCCGGGCGCTGAGGTGACGGCGCAGGTCGGGCGGCCGCGGGTGGGCGCGCGCCGGCGGGGAGCCGCAGCTCCCACCCCGGGTAGATGAGATCGCAGTCGCGCAGGGTGCCACCGACTCCAGGCCAGTGGCGATGCTTGTTCAGGCGACAAATCTCCGGCCACCTGTCCGCGTCACCGAGCCAGTCCCTGGCCACCTTGGACAGAGTGTCGTGTCGCTCGACGGTGTAGACGTAGCTGGTGTTGCCCACTCGGATCGTCGCCGGCCCTCGGGCGACGGCTTGCAGGGGAATCGCCCCGGCGCCTTCGGTCGAGGCGACGACCGCGGGGGACACATCCCCGCCGACGGTCGCATCGAGGCGGCCGACGGAAGTGACGGCGATCGCGGCGGTTCCCGCCAGGCCGAACACGAGCCGGTGCATCGGCGCCGGAAGCCGCAGCGCCGGTATCCGCCACCGAGTCGAGGCCGCGAGCAGCTCGGATACCAGGAGCAGCGCGAATGCAGCCCAGACCAGCCACAGCGCCCAGATGGCAACGCCGGTCAGAAGCTGCGGGGTGAATCTGCCGCTGGACTCGTTGAACCAGACGGCGACCTGCGGCCACGTCGGCAACCGCCGGACGGGGTCTCCCCCGACGATCCAGAGCAGCGCCGGCACACCGATCAGGAAGAGCAGAACTCCGACGGTGGCGCGGACCACCCGGACCGCGGCCGCCGACCGCGACGCCGCAGGACGGCGTGGCGACGAGTCGCGTGGGGCGTAGACCGTGGGGCGCGTGCCGTACTCGGCCAGCCGGTTGCCTCTGCCCCGCGACTTCTGCGACACCTGTCCCTCCCCACGCCGATGCTGATCTCTGACCGCATACACGAGCATGAACGTCGAGGGCCATCGCGTCGAGGAGGATTCTCACCATGCGCGCACAATGGATCACGCCAGGCAACTCAGATTGGCGCGCCGGGGCCCTGTCGGGTGACACTGCCGCACATGCCAACCGAGGGACTGCTGCTGTCCATCGACCTCAGTTCCTCGGCCATCGCCGCCACCATCGGCCGGCAGGGCGCCCGGATACCGGTCATGCTCGACGGGCATCTCGTCATGCCGCGCGGCGTCGCCTTCGACCCCGGAACCGGCCACCTTCAGCTCGGCGTCGCCGCCGCATCGGCCATGCCGGTGGACCACCGATTCGCCAGCGATCCGGTGGACCTGCTCGGCCCAGCTGAGCGTTCCGCCGACGCGGCGTCACCCATCGGGGCCGTCGAGCTGCTCGCCGCGGTCCTACGACACCTCGCCGACCAGGCCACCAGCCAGGTCGGCGAGCCGATCACCGCCCTCACGGCGACCATCCCGCCAGGCTGGGGACCACGCCGCCGCGAACAGCTCACCGACGCAGCGCGCCGAGCGGGCCTACCCGCCCCCACCATGGTCACCGCACCAGCCGCGCTCGCCGCCCACACAAGGGCCCACGGACTCGTCACCCCTGACGGCTCCTGCCTGCTCGTCTGCCAAGCCGACCGTCATCCGATCACGCTCACCGTCCTGCAGGCGAGCCCGGACGGCTACCGTGAGATGGCGACACGGTCGGTCGGCCTCCCCCGCGACCTCGACCAACTCCTCGCACAGCGAGTCGTTGACGCGGCGACCACCGATGACGACCCGCTGCGAGATGAGATAGACGAGCCCGCGCACAGCCAGGGCCGAGACACTCGAACCCTGCTGCAGTCCGTCCGCCAGGCCAGACAGATCCTCACGGCGCAGGATCGCGCGCCGGTCCTGCTCCCCGCACCACGCAAGCCCGCGGTCATCACGCGCGAAGACGTCACGATCGCTGCCCAACCGCTCCTCGAGATGCTTCCCGACGCAGTCCACGGCATCCTCGACGCCGCCGACATCGACAGCGAACATCTAGGCGCGGTCATCCTTCATGAAGCCGACGGCGTACCCGGCCTGGCAGACCGACTCGCAACGGCAACCGGCCTCACCCCGATCATCGTCACCGACCAGCCCCATGCCCTCACCGAGGGCGCGATGGTGCTCAGTGCGCCACACCACGGCGCACCAACAGCCGCCGGGACCCGGCTGCCTCGCACCCGACTCCGCGTCGGAGACCTGGCCGGCACCATTCTGCTGGGCGCCTGCTCGCTGACACTCCTCCTTCAGGCGGTCCTCACCGCCGACATCACCACCGTGGAGTTCCGGGTCGTCGGTGCGCGCACCTCGCTACCCCAACTCGGCACCGCAGGCGCACTCGCCATGCTCACCGCATTCGCGGTCGCGCACCTCGCCCCCACCACCTGGTTCGCCGGATCACCCACGACGCCCACGTCCGAACCTGCGGCCGGCAGCCTCATCCGACACGGATACCTGGCCGCCGCCGTCGGCGGCACAGTCGCCGCCGCCCTCTACGGCCTCGCGACAGGCACATCTGTCGAATTCGACTACAGCCCGTATCTGAGGTGGACACTCGGCTTCGCCGTACCGTTGGCCGCCTGTGCTGTCGTCATCGCCGCCACGGCGCCCCGGATCCCTGCCAACGCCCTACCAAACTGGCTGGCACTCACCCGGCCGGCGGCGGTGCATGCCGCCATCGCCACCACCGGCATCTTCCTCATGCGGGCGGCGCTCACACTCACGCCACCCGTCGACCTGACCGGCATGCCCGGCCTCGCTGGCAGCACCGGAGCTGCGCTTCTCGGCGTCGCCACCGCCCTCACCGCAAGCCGAAGCCGCGCTGTCCGCACCGTCGCTGCCCCCGGCTTAGCCATTGGCTACGCGCTCGTCTTCACGTCTGACACGAGCGGCCCACTGATCGTCGGCCACCTCTTCGCTCTCACCTGGTGGGGCGTCCGGCTCGCCGCACAGACTCTTCGGCTTGCGTTCCCCACAGCGGGATCAGCGCTCCGCCGCCTCGTCGACGGACAGAGCGGCTGATCCTGCAGTGGTCCCCGCTGCAGCAGCAGATCGTTGGCGGCCGTGAGATTCGGCGGGATCACCCGCGACACCAGGTACTTCCACGCCGCCGTACTGCTCGATGCTGCGGCAGCTGAGGGTCGAGACCACCGGTACGCCTCCGGGCGCCCAGGTTTCGGCGGTTGTGCCAGCCATCTTTAATGCCGACTCTCACCTGGCCGACGAGGCGGAGTTGCGAGCAGCCCCAACCTGGCTAGACGACCGGGGGGCCGGACCGCCCGCTGCCGGTGTAGATCGGGGTGAGGCATGTCGGCGGTGCGGACCCTGCGGCGGCCGCGGCTTGCGAGCATCTTGGTCGCCTCCGGCGAGCGGCCGATGATCGGCGCGATCTCCTGGAAGGGCACGGCGAACATGTCGTGCAGGACGAACGCCAGCCGTTCCGCTGGGGTAAGCGTGTCCAGCACGACCAGCAGGGCGAGCCCGACCGAGTCAGCCAGCATCGCCTCCTGCTCCGGGTCGGGGCTGTCCGCGGGTAGCTGTGCGTCACCGGGAACCTCACGCCGCGCCTTGCGAGACCGCAACATGTCGAGGAACACGCGCGCCACGACGGTGGTAAGCCAGGCCCGGGTGTTCTCGATGCGGCTCGTGTCGGCGCGGGACAGCCGCACCCACGTCTCTTGGACCGCGTCGTCGGCCTCGCTTCGCGAGCCGAGCACGCGGTAGGCCACCGCGCGCAGATGGTCTTGGTGCGCGTCGAAATCGTCCACGGTTACCTTTCCGCTCGAGCCTCCGTCATAGCACTGACGGATGAAGATGAGCATGGGTAACAAGGAGGAGCGATGGCACCGCTGGTTTCCACGATCGAGATTGCGTGCCCGCCGGAGGAGGTCTTCGCCTTCGTCACCGATCCGCTGCGCTTCGCCGAGTGGCAGCGCGACGTGGTGAGCGTACGCACGCTCGGAGATTCGCGGTTTACCACGACCCGGCGGATCAACGGCGCCGAGCGCACGATGACGCAGCAGATCACCCGCAACGATCCGCCACGCTTCTGGGCCGCCCAGGGCATCGACGGCCCCATCCGTCCATTCGCCACGGTCACGGTCGAGCCGATCGACGCCGGCACCCAGTCACGGGTCACGTTCACACTCGACTTCGAAGGCCACGGACTCGGCGTACCTCTGGTGCCGCTGGTACGCCGGCAGGCGCAGAAAGGCGCGCCGACCAGCTACCGGAACCTCAAGAAGCTCCTCGAAAGCCACCAGCAGCGGTCGTAGTGGCATAACAAGCGGCTCCTCGGCCTTTCGCCGTCGTCGGATCCGAGGTGGGACGACGGCGCGATCCCCGAATGCGCGATTGTCTGCCCATGCTCGCCGGTCTGGCCGCTCAGGCACGTCGGTCGCCCCGGGCACCGTCTCTCGGTCTCACACGTCTTAGAACATACGTTCGGCCAACCTGCGATGCGTGGAGTGGCGAACGCACTGGCACGCCCGCGACCGGACTAACCGGACTACGACTGAAGCGAATTACCGACGACGGGCCGTCAGCCCGGCCATGGTGACGGTGACCAGGCGCTGGACGGCCTCTGGACGGGGGACGGTGCCGGCTGCGGTGAGGGCATGCAGGCAGTAGGTGGCCAATTCGTCGGTGGCCACCTCGTCGCGGAGGTCGCCGTCTCGCACTGCCTCGGCGATCAGGTCTTGAACGAAGCCGCGTAGTCGTTGCAGGGCGCGGTCGACGTGTTCGCTGCGGTGCAACAGCGCGGCGAGTTCGCCGCCATGGTGGCGCGCTGAGTAGTGCTGGATGTGCGCGTAGGTGTGCAGGACAGCTTCCAGCCGCACCATGGCCGGGGCGGCGGGGTCGACGGCGGCCGTGAGCTGGTCGAGGTGTGTGGTGATCTGACGTTCGTGCCAGGCGGTGAGAACGGCCTGGGCGTCCGGGAAGTACTTGTACAGCGTGGCGCGCCCGATGCCGGCCTGCTCTGCGATCTGCGACATCGTCACCGCAACCAGCGCGTGCTTGGCTGAGCCGACCGTGGCCGGACGATTCCCAAAGACGGCCGAGGGCCTCTCGGCCGCGGTGATCAAGAGCGGGCTCGAGGGCAGTCTCCGACGACTCGGTACTTACCACGTCGAGCTGTACTGGGCCCACAAGCCCGATCCCGCCACCCCACTGGAAGAGACGGTCGCCGCCTTCGACGAGCTGGTGTCCGCGGGGAAGGTCGGCCGCCTCGGCGGCTCCAACTACCCCATCTGGCAGATCGAGCGGGCACGGCAGATCGCGCGGGCCCACGGCAGCGCCGGCTTCACCGCAGTGCAGCAGCACCATACGTATCTGCAACCGCGCCCCGGGACCCAGCCCACCGTGGTGCACCGGTTCGGTGCGGTCACCGACGAGGTGCTGCACTACCTGGAGCACCACCC